>NZ_JARGEJ010000017.1:0-91607 GCF_029211245.1 Robertmurraya sp. DFI.2.37
TTGAGTATGTAGTCGTAGACCCGAAACCAGGTGATCTACCCATGTCCAGGTTGAAGTTCAGGTAACACTGAATGGAGGACCGAACCCACGCACGTTGAAAAGTGCGGGGATGAGGTGTGGGTAGCGGAGAAATTCCAATCGAACTTGGAGATAGCTGGTTCTCTCCGAAATAGCTTTAGGGCTAGCCTCACGAAGAACGAGTCTTGGAGGTAGAGCACTGTTTGGACTAGGGGCCCTCATCGGGTTACCGAATTCAGACAAACTCCGAATGCCAAGTACTTAAACGTGGGAGTCAGACTGCGAGTGATAAGATCCGTAGTCAAAAGGGAAACAGCCCAGACCACCAGCTAAGGTCCCAAAGTATACGTTAAGTGGAAAAGGATGTGGGGTTGCTTAGACAACCAGGATGTTGGCTTAGAAGCAGCCATCATTTAAAGAGTGCGTAATAGCTCACTGGTCGAGTGACCCCGCGCCGAAAATGTACCGGGGCTAAACGTATCACCGAAGCTGTGGGTGTACACCGTAGGTGTACGCGGTAGGAGAGCGTTCTAAGGGCGTTGAAGCTAGACCGGAAGGACTGGTGGAGCGCTTAGAAGTGAGAATGCCGGTATGAGTAGCGAAAGATGGGTGAGAATCCCATCCACCGAATGCCTAAGGTTTCCTGAGGAAGGCTCGTCCGCTCAGGGTTAGTCGGGACCTAAGCCGAGGCCGAAAGGCGTAGGCGATGGACAACAGGTTGATATTCCTGTACCACCTCGTTTTTGTTTGAGCGATGGGGGGACGCAGGAGGATAGGGTAAGCGCACTGCTGGATATGTGCGTCTAAGCAGTTAGGCTGGTAAACAGGCAAATCCGTTTACCATGAAGGCTGAGCTGTGATAGCGAGGGAAATCAAGTACCGAAGTTCCTGATTCCACACTGCCAAGAAAAGCCTCTAGTGAGAAAACAGGTGCCCGTACCGCAAACCGACACAGGTAGGCGAGGAGAGAATCCTAAGGTGAGCGAGAGAACTCTCGTTAAGGAACTCGGCAAAATGACCCCGTAACTTCGGGAGAAGGGGTGCTTTTTAGGGTGAATAGCCCTGAAGAGCCGCAGTGAATAGGCCCAGGCGACTGTTTAGCAAAAACACAGGTCTCTGCGAAGCCGCAAGGCGAAGTATAGGGGCTGACGCCTGCCCGGTGCTGGAAGGTTAAGAGGAGGGGTTAGCTTACGCGAAGCTCTGAATTGAAGCCCCAGTAAACGGCGGCCGTAACTATAACGGTCCTAAGGTAGCGAAATTCCTTGTCGGGTAAGTTCCGACCCGCACGAAAGGCGTAACGATCTGGGCACTGTCTCAACGAGAGACTCGGTGAAATTATAGTACCTGTGAAGATGCAGGTTACCCGCGACAGGACGGAAAGACCCCGTGGAGCTTTACTGTAGCCTGATATTGAATTTTGGTACAGCTTGTACAGGATAGGTAGGAGCCGTGGAAGCCGGAGCGCTAGCTTCGGTGGAGGCGTCGGTGGGATACTACTCTGGCTGTATTGACATTCTAACCCGCACCCGTAAACCGGGTGGGAGACAGTGTCAGGTGGGCAGTTTGACTGGGGCGGTCGCCTCCTAAAGAGTAACGGAGGCGCCCAAAGGTTCCCTCAGAATGGTTGGAAATCATTCGTAGAGTGTAAAGGCACAAGGGAGCTTGACTGCGAGACCTACAAGTCGAGCAGGGACGAAAGTCGGGCTTAGTGATCCGGTGGTTCCGCATGGAAGGGCCATCGCTCAACGGATAAAAGCTACCCCGGGGATAACAGGCTTATCTCCCCCAAGAGTCCACATCGACGGGGAGGTTTGGCACCTCGATGTCGGCTCATCGCATCCTGGGGCTGTAGTCGGTCCCAAGGGTTGGGCTGTTCGCCCATTAAAGCGGTACGCGAGCTGGGTTCAGAACGTCGTGAGACAGTTCGGTCCCTATCCGTCGTGGGCGTAGGAAATTTGAGAGGAGCTGTCCTTAGTACGAGAGGACCGGGATGGACGCACCGCTGGTGTACCAGTTGTTCTGCCAAGAGCATCGCTGGGTAGCTATGTGCGGAAGGGATAAGTGCTGAAAGCATCTAAGCATGAAGCCCCCCTCAAGATGAGATTTCCCATAGCGCAAGCTAGTAAGAACCCTGAAAGATGATCAGGTTGATAGGTCAGAGGTGGAAGCATGGTGACATGTGGAGCTGACTGATACTAATCGTTCGAGGACTTAACCAAATAAAAGTGGAAAAAATCCGCTTGATAAGATTCTCTGTAATTTCTCTTCTTCATCCATTATCTAGTTTTGAAGGTACAAAGCGATTTTGTAATGCAATGATATCTATCAATCGTATTTTTCAGAGTCAAACTAAATTTTCTCTTGAAAAAATACTGTAAATCGGTATAATAGAATATGTCTTGATAAATAATTGGTCCGGTGACAATGGCGAGAAGGTCACACCCGTTCCCATGCCGAACACGGAAGTTAAGCTTCTCAGCGCCGATGGTAGTTAGGGGCTGTCCCCTTGTGAGAGTAGGACGTTGCCGGGCGAATATTCTATATATATTTTTTATTCCGCGGTAGCTCAGTGGTAGAGCAACGAGCAAAGCATCCTGAATGTCCTGCGAGTTGTACTCATCGAGCTGCTACTTGAATCAACTTTCTGAGATGAGGACAATCGGGAAGCAATCAAGCTAGAGGAATGAGTTAATAATTTTCCGCGGTAGCTCAGTGGTAGAGCAATCGGCTGTTAACCGATCGGTCGTAGGTTCGAATCCTACCCGCGGAGCCATTAGGAGAGCTGTCCGAGTGGCCGAAGGAGCACGATTGGAAATCGTGTAGGCGGGCAAAACCTGTCTCAAGGGTTCAAATCCCTTGCTCTCCGCCATTATTATATCTGGCCCCTTGGTCAAGCGGTTAAGACACCGCCCTTTCACGGCGGTAACACGGGTTCGAATCCCGTAGGGGTCATTTAAAGTTGCACTTGTTGCAACAGTTCCGGAGGATTAGCTCAGCTGGGAGAGCACCTGCCTTACAAGCAGGGGGTCGGCGGTTCGATCCCGTCATCCTCCACCATGTTTTTTACGAAGCGTAGCGCAGTAAAATAACACACCTCTAATATTCACAAACGTGGAGATTTTGAGTATATTATTATCGCGGGGTGGAGCAACAAGCGTTACTTCATTGAATAAACTGCGAGTTGTACCGATTGAGTCGCTCCTTGAGTTACTAACTGAAATCGGGACAGTCCTTAAACTATCTTGAAGCATGAGCTAAACTAGATATATACTATTATCGCGGGGTGGAGCAGTCTGGTAGCTCGTCGGGCTCATAACCCGAAGGTCGCAGGTTCAAATCCTGCCTCCGCAATCGACTTTTTCAATTAAGTAAGACTTGAAGAAGTAAAGAAAGATTTTTTTGCTTACGCAAAAAATCAAGGAATGTTATTTTCTCCTAACGTTGAAAAAGACAGAGGAAAGCTATTTTCTCCTACGTCGAAAAAGACAAAGGAAAGATATTTTTGCTTACGCAAAAAATCATTGGTCCGGTAGTTCAGTTGGTTAGAATGCCTGCCTGTCACGCAGGAGGTCGCGGGTTCGAGTCCCGTCCGGACCGCCACTTACTTTACATATGATGGCTCAGTAGCTCAGTCGGTAGAGCAAAGGACTGAAAATCCTTGTGTCGGCGGTTCGATTCCGTCCTGAGCCACCATTTTTATATCAAAATATGTTATAATTTAATGAACTTTAATGTATAAAATATATATACCTTGGAGGGGTAGCGAAGTGGCTAAACGCGGCGGACTGTAAATCCGCTCCTTCGGGTTCGGCGGTTCGAATCCGTCCCCCTCCACCAACCTTTTCTCAATAGTGAAAATAAGGAACCACTACTTTTTGTAGTAAAAAGAAGCAAAATAGCTATTCATAATTTTCTTCTTAAAGAAACACTCTGAACATATATATAATATAGGGGTATAGTTTAAAGGTAGAACGAAGGTCTCCAAAACCTTTGGTGTGGGTTCGATTCCTACTACCCCTGCCAATTTTATAATGGCGGTCGTGGCGAAGTGGTTAACGCATCGGATTGTGGCTCCGACACTCGTGGGTTCGATTCCCATCGATCGCCCCATTTAAATTTGATTTATTAAACACTGCTTAATCAATGGGCTATAGCCAAGTGGTAAGGCAACGGACTTTGACTCCGTCATTCGTAGGTTCGAATCCTGCTAGCCCAGCCATTTGCGGAAGTAGTTCAGTGGTAGAACACCACCTTGCCAAGGTGGGGGTCGCGGGTTCGAATCCCGTCTTCCGCTCCAATTTAATATGGCGGCATAGCCAAGTGGTAAGGCCAAGGTCTGCAAAACCTTTATTCACCGGTTCGAATCCGGTTGCCGCCTCCATTTTTATAAAATAAAGATGCTAGTTTTGAACTAGCCGGGGTGGCGGAACTGGCAGACGCACAGGACTTAAAATCCTGCGGTAGGTGACTACCGTACCGGTTCGATTCCGGTCCTCGGCACCATTTAATCCAATACATACGATATTTAAAGATTTAATCTTTTGATTAAATCTTTTTTTGATCTAGAAAATGGCTATTGAAAAATTCATATTTCTCTGTTAAATTGTAAGATTATAATTTTAAATTTTTACAGAGAGAAGTGAATGGAATGGTTATTGGGGATATTTATAAAAATTTGCCGACGCTTGAAACAGAACGACTACTTCTTCGTAAAGTTACATTAGCAGATACGGCAGCGATGTTTTCATATGCGAGTAATGAAGACGTTGCAAAGTATGTAACCTGGGATGTACATAGAAGTATGTCTGATACTGAGAGATTTATTATTTTTGTCCTTAATCGATATAATAATGAGGAGATTGCTCCGTGGGGAATAGAAGATAAAGAAACGGGTTCTTTTATCGGCACCGTTGATTTTGTTTCTTGGAGTACGAATCATCACAATGCAGAAATTGGCTATGTGATTGCACCAGAGTATTGGGGGAAAGGAATTACGACAGAAGCAGCGAGAGCAATCATTAGATTTGGCTTTGAACAGATGGAGCTCATGCGCATTCAAGCAAGATGCTTTGTGGATAATATAGCATCGCAAAGAGTGATGGAGAAGGCAGGAATGACTTTTGAAGGGATTAATAGAAAAAGCATGTATATAAAAGGGCAATATTGGGATTTAAAGGTATATGCCATTTTAAAAGAAGAGTTTGATTTGTTTTATTAATGGGGAGCTAGGTGATGAAGTGAGTTATCAGGATAATGATTTAATAATTAGACCAATTACAAATGATGATTTAAGTAGGTTGTGGGAATTAATCTATAAAGAGGATTCTCCCGAGTGGAAAAAATGGGATGCTCCGTACTATGAGCATAAAAGTATTTCATATGAGGAATTTTTACGTCAGAAGGATGATTATGTCGATAATGAACGGCGTTGGGCGATTGAAGTGAATGGATTGGTTATCGGAACGGTCGGTTATTATTGGGAGCATAAGCCCTCGCTTTGGCTTGAAATGGGGATTGTGATCTATGATCCGCATTATTGGAATGGAGGCTATGGAAAGAAAGTGATTAAACTTTGGATTAATCATTTATTTCATACTTTGCCATTAGTTCGTGTTGGTTATACAACCTGGTCAGGGAATATGAGAATGATTAAAGTTGGCGAAGGTCTTGGCATGAAAGAGGAAGCGAGGCTCAGGAAGGTTCGTTATTATAATGGCAAATATTATGATTCCGTCCGTATGGGACTGCTTCGAGAGGAATGGGAGAATAATCATATTTTTCACGAAGAAGTATGAATAAAACGAACGCTCCCTTATTTGTTTAAGGGGTGTACATAAATTCATCAAGGAAAGTAGTTCATGAAAGCATTCATAAAAAAAGGGAAACTCGATTGTATGGTATGAAATACGCTAATTTAATTACTAAAAAGAATTCTTAAAAAATGAAAACGCTTTCTTATATGGGTATTCTGTTTATAACTACTTAATTCAAATAAATTAGTTAGCATCATATACGAGAAACACGAGATTTTACGCAGAAATAGAGTAGCTCAATATTTATGAGCTTGGTCCGAAAGTAGTTTCAAGTCCAAACGCATCCTCTTTTACGGGTTGAACTAAAGAAACAGGCAAGTACGGAAATGGTATATTTTGCTTGGTAAGTGTGATACTACGTATATAGGAATATAATGGATACCATCGAGAAAGTGGGATGCGGGTGTTTTTTCGAAAAAAGATTAATTTCAATAAGAACATTAATAAAACACAGCAAGGTGATAAACAAATTCCAAAGCCACTATTTTCTGATTTGGACAAAAACTTGGACATCCTGCGTGAGCTTTATAAAGAATGTTCGGATGTCGTTTTTCGTTCATTTTTAATTGCTGGTCATACAAAAGCTCAGTTAATTTACATAAAAGGTCTTTCCAATGTTGAAGAAATGGATAACAATGTGTTAACCCCGCTTATGAAAAAATCCGAAAAGCGGACTGTTAATCCCAAAACCTTGATTGAGGAGACATTGTCTGTTGCAGAGGTAGTGAAGATCTCCTCTTTTGAGGCCTGTATCGAACAGTTATCCGTTGGGAATCCAATATTGTTATTAGAAGGCGATGAAAAGGGCTTTGCCTTGGGATTGGCTAAGTGGGAAAGACGAGCTGTTGAAGAGCCGACGGGTGAATTGGTTGTTAGAGGGCCGCGCGAAGGGTTTACTGAGACATTGGAGGTCAATACCTCTTTTGCTAAGAAGAAAGATTAAAAGCCCTCAATTAAAAATAAAAACATTAAAGCTGGGGCGTTATACGCAGACTACAATTGCCCTCGCTTATATCGAAGATCTTGCGGATGAAACATTAATTGAAGAAATTAATCAACGGTTGGAACGAATTGACATCGATGGAATATTGGAATCCGGTTATATTGAAGAATTAATTCAAGACAATTCATACACCCCTTTTCCACAAGTGCTTATTTCGGAACGGCCTGATACTGCCGTTTCGAGTTTGTTAGAGGGACGTGTAGTTATCATTGTTGATGGTACGCCTTTTGTGTTGATTGCCCCGACAACGTTCTTTTCCTTATTCCAATCAGGGGAAGATTATTATCATCATTTTTTAATATCTTCAGCAACTCGCTGGCTCCGTTATTTATTCTGCTTTATTTCTCTACTGTTACCGTCTCTATACGTTGCGGTTATTACATACCATCAGGAGATGGTGCCTACTACCTTGCTGCTTACAATGGTGGACTCACGGGAGGTTGTCCCATTTCCTGCCTTGGTGGAAGCGCTGCTTATGGAGATTACGTTTGAAGGATTGCGGGAAGCGGGTCTTAGACTTCCAAAACAAGTAGGAGCAGCTGTCAGCATTGTAGGTGCATTGGTTATCGGTCAAGCGGCTGTGGATGCCGGCTTAGTTTCAGATCATATGGTTATGGTCGTGGCGATTACTGGTATCGCTTCCTTTACCATTCCCCGTTACAATCTTGCTATTCCGATAAGATTGTTGCGTTTTCCTATCATGTTGCTTGCTGGAACGTTTGGATTGGTAGGGGTCATGATAGGGCTTCTTGCAATCATGACACATCTGAGCACATTACGTTCCTTTGGAGTTCCGTACCTTTCACCAGTGGCACCGATGAAAGGAAGAGATATGAAGGATGCACTCATGCGAGCTCCATTATGGAAATTAAATACGCGTCCTCATTTAACGGGAGAATATAATAAACACCGACAAGGCTCCAATCAGAAGCCGCATTCCGATAAAGGCGGCGAGTAATGATGAGGTGAGAGCAGTGATTGAAAAAGGAAAAATATCAGCATTGCAAATGGGATTATTGATGTATCATGCTATTTTGGCAACGGGGATTCTTTTTATTCCGGCTACCGTCTTTAATGTTGCAAAACAGGATATTTGGATCTCTCCTATTTTGGCTTCTCCTCTAGGGTTTTTAAGTGTATATATCGCATACAAGTTAAACAAGTATTATCCCAAAGATACGATTATGCAATACAGCAAACATATTCTTGGAACCTTTTGGGGGAAAATGCTTGGGCTGCTCCTGCTGCTATTGTTAATCACTTCATTGAGTGTGATGTTCTGGCAGTACGGTGAATATGTCGTTAGTGAATTTCTCCCGCACACGCCAAAATCCGTGATTATTGGAATGATGGTGATATTGTGTGCGTTTGCGGTACATGGGGGACTGGAAGTTTTGGGAAGGCTGGCAGGAATGGTCTTTCCAGTTTTTTTCTTGTTGTTTTTAGTCATTATCATTCTTGTCCTACCCGATGTAGAGGTAAAAAGAATGCTTCCTGTGATGGAAAACGGGTTGATGCCTTCACTAAAAGGGGCTTGGGTGTTATGCACGTGGTTCGCTCAATTTGGCATCATCTATTTTTTTCTCCCTTTTTTAACAGACCGTGAAAAGGGGCTGAAGTTTGGAATGCTTTCGGTACTCGTCGTTACGTTAACGTTGGTGGTGACCAATATTATCGTTATTTGGTTATTCGGGAATGTGACCGAGAACTTTAACGCTCCATTCATGAGCGCGTCCAGATATATTAGCCTAGCCGAATTTCTGTCACATCTTGAATCAATCGTAATGGCGATTTGGATTGCGGGGACATTTATTAAGCTCTGCGTGTTCTATTATGTCGTGGTGATCGGAACTGCTGAATGGCTTAACCTTTCAGACTATCGCTCGCTCGTTTTGCCAATGGGCTTTTTAATCGGAGTATTTGCCATGCAGGCATTTCTTAATTCAGCAGAAGCAGCTGAACATTTTCGAATAGTCTCCCATGAAATAATGGATACTTTAGTGTACGGACTGTTGATCCCTATATTTCTTTTTTTAGGAGCGTACATACGCAAAACGATTTTTAAGCATAAAGTGAGGCGGACAAATTGAGACGTGCAATCATGATTGGCGTTATTTTTATGGCTTTTGTGCTGCTTACGGGCTGTTGGGATCGAAGGGAAACCAATGATCTTGCGATTATTACCGGAGTCGCTCTCGATAAAAATAAAGAAGGGCAGATCGAACTTACAGCAGAAATACATTCTCCTGGCGGGAGCGGTAATGGGAGTGGTGGAGGAGAAGACAATAACCAAGGGGGCGTGCAAAGCACAGTTCTCCAAATCGGTAAAGGAAGCTCCATACCAGAAGCGATCGAGAACCTTAATGAAAAGCTTCCCCGGGAAATTCTGTGGAGCCATGCAGAGGCGATCGTGATCAGCAAAGCGTTTGCTGAGAATGGAATAAGCGATGAATTGGATTTTTTTGTCCGCCATCCTGAGCCCCGTTTGAGAAGTTATGTCTTTATTAGTGACGGGAAGGCAAAGGAAAATATGGCCTTACGTCCGTCATTGGAACGAAGTGTTTCCGAAGCGCTGATAAAGTTAGCGGAATCCGAAGTATTAATGAAGGCGACATTATTCGATTTAATGGAAATGCTGAAGGGAGAGCAAGGCGCGATCGTTCTTCCGATGATTGATAAATTGTCTCCGGAAGAAGGGCAGCTTCCCTCGGAATCTATTGCATACATTCATCGTTCGGCAGTTTTAAAACAAGGGAAGATGATCGGAGTCATTAATGATCAGATATCAAGAGGAGTGCTCTGGTTTAGAAATGAGATCAATGAATCGATTGTCACTGTCGAACCTGACGAAGCAGACGAGATCATATCGATGAATTTAATTAAAGGAAGAACGGATTTAGTTCCGGAAATAGACGGCCAATCATTAAAAATGACGGTTAAAATTGTAACGATAGATGATGTCATCCAAAACCAAACGAGTTGGGATTTGAAGAGATTAGACAAACTTAAAGCACTGGAAAACGAGTTGGTCCAAAAGATTGAAAAGCGTCTAACAGACACTCTAGACACGGTTCAAAAAGAAATGAAGATTGATATCATCGGTTTTGGGGAAGAATTTCGCCGACACCATCCTAAAAAATGGAAAAATATAAAAGGAGATTGGGATGAGAAATTTCCGACTGTTCAAGTGGATTTTGACATCGATGCCCGTGTTTTGAGAGCAGGAAAAGGAAGCGAAACTTGAGGCTTCTAAAATAGAGGTGAAGAGGATGAAATGGGTATATATTGTCAGTATAACGGCACTCGTTATTTTGATGTTCATTTTCCAATGGCCGAAAATCAAAACAGTCGAAAAAAATGAAAAGATTGCTTTCATAACTTTAACTGTACTAGGTTGGGCAATCGCGATTTTTTATGTGATTTTTCCATCTATGCCTTCGCCAGCAAAAATCGTTGATTTCACTCTAATGCAAATAAGTAATATCTTTCGTACTCTATGGTAAGCTCTGTCGTGTCTCCCATTCGCACACTACAACGACAACATGGCCGATGAGAGAGGATAACCTCGCCCTTGCGATTCAAGATAAGGATGCAGACCTCTCTGTCGAACTTGTCTGCTTCGCAAGAGGCAACATATTTAAATGGAACAGCAGCATTCTCCATTAATAAGCGTTAAAGGCAACACTAGCAGGGGTGATAATCAAGCACCGACAGAATCACAAAAAACAGTGAACGCATGTTTGGAAATAAGGTGTGACAATTTTTTGCTCAAAAATATTTGACTTCAATCCGAACATAAATTTAGTTTGACAAACTAATATTATCGTGATATGATATTCTTTGTCTTGAGATAATGTTATTTATCTTTTGACAATCAAAATATGCCGGTGTGGCGGAATTGGCAGACGCGCACGACTCAAAATCGTGTTCCTTCTGGAGTGTCGGTTCGACCCCGACCACCGGTATCATAAGACATTGATTTGACGGCGAACTATCGTAATGATGAGTCGCCGTTTTTTCGTATGCGAACACGATTTTGACCGAAAAGTCATACTCGGTGGTAGTACGAACCGTCGGAAATTTAGCGAAATGAGTTGCGAAAATTGACACGGAAAAGACGCACTAACGCATTACAAACAGAAGTACTCATGAAATTACTAGGTTCGCTACGTTCATTTTTTTCTTGCTTTCGATAATGCGCTGGCGCTATTTATTGAGGAACGAGATTTAAATAATACATTTTAGTAATATGCTACTAGTATAGTTCTATAGGCACTTCTAAGTTAAGTTTTCTTATCATTTGACCATACTGAAGATAAGTATGATAATCTGTTCATTAGTACTCACCAATTTTTTCAATGAGGAAATCACATAAAATCGGATTAGAATTGGTAATGGCAATAATATATCATTCTTATTAAATTCTAATGATAATCATTAATGGTGATAGCCATTGTTACAAAGAGTCTTTGAAATAAGATTAATTTTTTGCGTTGGCGAGTGGTATGTATGTTTTACTTGTGTTTTATGCTTGCTAATAAAAAATCCTATTAAAAGAACAAGGCGAAGCTGCAAGATTTTTAATGAGATCCTCGCCTTATTCACCATTAATTTTAATTTCAAAAGGCATTAGTACTGAATCCAACATAGCGCATCCCTGCATAAATTAGGTTTCTCTTGACCAGCGGCAGAGGCTGGGGCAGTGATTGTTACTGTAATGATAGCCACTAAGCCAAGGCGGATAATCCATTTTTTCATCATAACACCTCCTTCTTGTGTAAATCTGTAAATAGATTAACAAGAAAATCAAAGTTAATAAATAGAATTTTGTTTATTATCAGAAAATTGGTAATTTATTACTATACTCAAACACAATATATTATATATGGTAGGTAAAATGTAATCTCATGACTCTCTATGCAAAGGAAGCTTTTCAGATATAAGAGATGAAGGAAAAACTAATTTCAAAGAATGTAGTGCTGAAAACTAATGTTTACTTTAAGGTTTAAATATAGATTTTTAATAAACTAAAAAAATGTTAACATTTTTGCAATTTATGTCGAATAAAAGAATTTGCTGAAAAATATAAGAGTTCAATGAACTGTCTAAATAAAGGAACGAATGAGACAACAGTTTAGGATAGGGTAGACACTTGAAGGGATGTGCAGTGCTATTGCCTAGTGCCCAAAAATTTGGATACCATTTTAAATGGGCAAAATCTTTTGACAGGCGCCATAATTAATAGCTATTTGCCAAATAGGTGAGTGCTGAGGGATATTCTAGAAGAAACTTTTACATATTTTCGAAGGTTAAGTTATTATTAAATAAACGATATAGAATTGTTTATTAAGGGGTTCTTATGAAGAAGGTTGTACTTATTGGTTCAGGTGGATCAGGGAAATCTACACTAGCAAGACAATTAAGTGATAAGCTAAAAATAAATGTTTATCATCTTGACGTTTTATTTTGGAAGCCAAATTGGGTAGCCATTCCTAAAGAGGAACAAAGAAAAGTTCAAAATGATTTAGTGAAAAAAGAAGAATGGATTATTGATGGAAACTATGGTGGAACAATGGAGATAAGGCTAAATGCTGCTGATACAATAATTTTCCTTGATTTTCATAGAATAATTTGTGTCTATCGTGCATTTAAAAGAATGTTGAGGTACCGAAATAAAACAAGGCCCGATATGGGAGAAGGCTGCAAAGAAAGATTTGATTTAGATTTTTTAATGTGGATATGGAAATATCCAAAAACAAAAAGGCCAGGAATTTTGAAAAGGCTCATACGGTTGTCTAAAGATAAAGAAGTAATTATATTAAGAACACCAAAGGAAGTGCAACGGTTTTTAGAAAAACTTTAAGTCCTTATTCCCCAAAAAATGCCCTTGCGATTAAGTAAATACAATCATTTCTTATAGAAAATTTTTGCAAGATTTTCTTAAAGTTTAATGGACTGTTATAGGCCGCAAAAAAGAAGACCACTAGGATCATCTAAATAATTTACGTAAATTTTATTAAATCCACTTAGCTTGTTGATAAATCAATGTTTGCGAGTTTTTTAGAATACGGTAACGGGTTTTATTTGACACATCGTCTAAATCACGAACATACTACATAGAAAGTGCGATAAATAGCCGTTCCTCCCCTTTCTATTCGTGAGGATTAGCGGCCATGTCAGGTTACATCGTTTCCTTTTTTTGAAGTGGCATATGTGAAGTGCCGTCTTGTGATGACCTTTTGCCAAAGCTAATCTAAATTTTGTCTTGTGTTGGATCAAAGTATTGCGGGATTGGTGACTTTTGAATTAAGAAAAAAGTTTAAAAATGTCCCCCATCTTCGATTCTATTAGGAAGCAAAGGTAGGGGACAATCTTTGGTACTACTATCAATCATTTCCCCATCTTGTAAGTATAAATTATTTTATTTGCTCTCGTTCAAATGCTCTTCCAGACGGTTCCAAGTCTCGGTAATTCCTTGGAGCATACCCATATCCATGACGTTTTTGAGAGCTTCTGCAGACGCATACTCAGCACGGTTTACAAGTTTCGTTTTGCCGTTCAGATCAATGAACTCCAACGTGACCTCGGTTGATGGCATATTTTCGTCGATGTTTCCCTCGGCATCTGAGAAGTAATCGGTGTAAATAATGGTCTCCGGCTCGATAATATCTTTGTAAATAACTTTCCCCCAAGATTCCATGCCGTAAAAATCACCTTGATTTTTATCCGTGCATTTCATACAGAAGTGCCAAATTCCACCTGGTCGGAAATCGATGTGGCAAACCGGAAGTTCCCAACCAGTAGGTCCCCACCAATGCTTGAGATGCTCAGGTTCTTTGAACATGTTGAACACGAGGTCCCGTGGTGCATCGAAAATGCGCTCCAACACCAGTACCCGCTCATTCTCAACTCTTGAAATGATTTCATTCATCTTAATTCCTCCATCCACTTAATAAATATCTTTTTCTCCGTTTTATTAACTTTTTCCAATATGGCAATGTAATGATTACTAGGATGCCTCCGCTTTTGCTGTTCTTTTAGAGCTTGCTTTATAATCGCTCAAAGCGAGTCCATGACCAACTTGATAAATCATTTTTGCTGATTTTTTAACCTTAGTTTAATTCAATGTTTTTTTTCCCTGTAATACGTTGAGATAATCGTCCAAACGATCCATCCGCGCTTCCCATATTCGACGGTAGGAATCAAGCCATTTATCCAACTCTTGCAGCGGTTCTGGTCTTAGATTATAAATGCGACGGTTAGCGACCTGATGAACCTCAACAAGTCCAGCATTACTCAATACTCGAAGATGTTTAGAGGTTTGCGGCTGGTTTAGTTCTAACTTTTGGGCAATCTCTCCTACTGAAAGTGGTCCGTCAAGAAGAAGGTCAACAATATCAAGTCGGTTGGATTCAGCTAGTGCACTGAAGGTTTGTACGTTCATATAGAATCATCTCCCAACATGTATATGTTTCTAATTTTTATAATCGCTTGTGATTATATTAAGAATATCACCTCCGAATTTCTAAATAATGATGTCATAACTTGTTGTTGGATTTATTATTCCATACAAGGAATATTCAGAAAATAATTTAACGAGCTATAATAGATTGTGCCACAGGCTTCTATTAACCATTCGTTGTGTCAGGTAAAGTTAAGCTGACTAGTTACAGGAACCAGTAGTAATCTTTGGAACAGTCGTGTACTTATTCAGACGGGCTGTTAAATATCTTTTATGATGTAAAAGTGCTTGTGATTTATAATGGTGATAATTATGGATGAATAGCTGAACATGCTCCTCTTTTTTTCGTAATTAGGTAGCCATCTCTTTTTTTCAACTAGTGTGTCACCTAACTTGTAAAATATTTAATGTCGAGATGAGTGACTTGGCAGTTGCCCCTATCTCTGTCGATCTAGCAAAGGAAGAAAGGCAGCAGCAACATTGTTCAAAGAAATGGATCATTCACGGAAGGGGAAAATTTGAAAAAAAGAAGGTCTTTAAAATTGGTTAGAGAATGTGTTGCAGAAGGGAAGCCATTTCAATGGGCTTTTTAGGTCGAGGTAGGTAAGAGAGACTCATACCTACCCCAGCTTGAATTGATGGTTATAACAAGGAAAATTCAGAGATAGCCATACATTTCATATCAGTCATTTTGATATTTGTATTAGACTAAATTTACTCAGAATTCGCAAAGTCAGTCTGAATCTTATTATAATGGAGTAAAAGAGATTCAGTAGTTAAGGAGGAAAGTATGGTTTATTTATATGCTTTTTCATTTCCGAATGAGGATATGGAATTCGACTTTTTCATGAATATAAAAAGAACGTGCTATGACTCGTTTTATCCATTTAAGATTTTATCGAAAAAATGCTTTGAATCGATTGTTTTTGAGCCAGTGACGATCATATATGGTGGCAATGGTTCAGGAAAGTCAACTGCATTAAATGTGATAGCAGAAAAAGCGGGAATCAAACGTGATTCTATCTATAATAAATCTAACTTCTACCCTGATTATATCAATATGTGTCATATGCAGTTGAAAGCAGACATTCCTGAAAATAGCAGGATTATTACTAGTGATGATGTATTTGATTATATGTTGAATATCCGAAATCTCAATGAGGGAATTGACCAAAAACGGGAAGAGCTCTTTGAGGAGTATTTGGATGCGAAATATTCCCATTTTCAGATGAAGTCTATGGCAGATTATGAGCAGCTCGTAAAAGTAAACTCAGCCAGAAGTAAAACACAGTCTCGTTTTGTTAGAAATGAATTGATGGATAATGTGAGAGAGTATTCGAATGGGGAAAGTGCATTCAAGTATTTCACAGAAAAAATTGGCGAAAATGGACTTTATATTTTGGATGAGCCGGAAAATAGTCTTTCTCCCAAACGTCAGATGGAATTGATGAAATTTATTGAAGACTCTGCTCGATTTTTTGGATGCCAGTTTATCATATCAACACATTCTCCATTTCTGTTATCCATGAGGGGAGCAAAAATTTATAATCTTGATGAAAACCCTGTTAAGGTGAGACGCTGGACGGAATTAGAAAACGTCCGTACATACTTTGAATTTTTCAAAAGTCATGAAAGCCAATTTTGAGATTGAGCACGACCAAATACTTCTAGAAAAATAGTCATTTACCAATTAAAAAACCAGCGCTGCGTGTACTCCACTGGGAATAATTTAGTCATAGAAAAGGACATAGAAACTAAAATAGGAAATGGAAAGTTTGAAAAACTACAAATCCACCTACTTATTTCGATTTTGCGATTATAATAGAATCAAATATGATAGCGGAGTGTAATCATGAAAAAGAAGAATTATCATTTTGAAGATAATAGAAATGATGAAGTTTATTTTATAGATGGCCACACGGATGGCGGTGCCACATCTGGACTACGTCGGGAAGAAATAATCCCGAAAGAATTGAAGTTTAAAGATAAAGAGATACAGATTAATGGTCATACTTATGACTATATGGTAAAGACACTGAAACAATGAAAATTCAGTTGTCCCTTTTTTTGAAGAGGTAGCTTCGCCTTGAGAAGCAAAAAAGTTTGTTAAAGAAATTGGAAGAGACGAAAAAAAATGAATGGTCGTAAAAATGGATATTGCTAGGGCATCTATCTGATAAGTAATGAGACTGTTCCTTTAATCTACAATCCTCTTCAAAAAGCGATTATACGAATTATTTGATTATTTGCTATCCTGTTGAATTCCAATAAATCCATGCTATAATACAACTTAATCAAAAACTGCATAAAGTTCACTCATATAATAGCAGGAATATGGCCTGCAAGTTTCTACCAGTTCACCGTAAATGAACTGACTATGAGGTGCAATGAATAGGAAGAGATTGATAGTCTGCAACCTGTTCTTTTTCGGCATATAGATCGAAGAACTTGCTCCTCAAGATGATAGGGAGTTAAGGTCTTCGGTTTTTTTTATTTTCGGATATAGGGGGAAAACAAGATGAAAAAAAGCGAATTGGCACACCTCATTGATGTAGCTGCAGGGCGAAAACCAGCAGATTTAGTTTTGAAAAATGGGAACATTGTTGATGTGTATCAAGGAACGATCATGACAGGTGATGTGGCGATCGTAGCAGGGAAAATTGCTGGGATTGGGGAAGAATATGAAGGGAAAGAGGTTGTTGATGTAAAGGGGAAATATATCGCTCCTGGATTTATTGACCCCCATATTCATGTCGAGTCATCTTATGTGACTCCGGAAGAATTTGGCCGTTTACTTGTCCCCCATGGAACGACGACGGTCATGGCCGACCCGCACGAGATCGTCAATGTCGCAGGGCTAAAAGGGCTGGAATATATGATTGAAGCGGCAAAGCATACGGCGTTAGACATTCAATACATGCTCCCTTCCTGTGTGCCGGCAACGAATATGGAGAATGCAGGGGCTATATTAACGGCTTCAGATATGGTGGCTCCATTAGAGGAAGGAATGGTCGAGGGACTGGCTGAATTTATGGATTTCCCCGGTGTGATCGGGGCCGAGGACAGTGTCTTAGACAAGCTTCTTGTAGCGAAAAATCTAAAGAAACGAATCGATGGGCACAGTCCGATGGTAAGTGGAAAAGAGCTTAACGCCTACATTGCGGCTGGAGTGGAAAACGATCACGAATGTTCGACTGTTGAAGAACTGCAGGCTCGTGTTTCACGCGGGATGTATGTTTTTCTACGAGAAGGGTCTGTTACCCAGAATTTACGTACGTTGCTAAAAGGGGTTACGCCTCAAAACGCTCGTCGCTGCGTATTATGCGGGGATGATGTCCAAGCCAAAACGATTTTAGAAAAAGGACATTTGGACAATGCCATTCGTATTTGTGTAGAAGAAAAGGTGGACCCGATCCAAGCCATTCAGATGGCCACCCTTAATACAGCACAATGCTGTCAACTTGATGATCGAGGAGCTGTAGCCCCTGGATTAAAAGCTGACTTGGTTATTTTCAGTGATTTGGACAAGCTTGTTGTTGAACAAACCTATATTGATGGGAAACTAGTTGCTGAAGAAGGAAAGTATATTTCTCCGATTACAAGAGCAGATATTTCTGCTGTTCAATCCAGTGTTCATATCGGTGATTTTACAAAAGAGAAGCTTCGTTTAAAACTAGAAAGCAATAAAGCAAGAGCGATTGAAGTAATTCAAACGGAAGCATTGACGAACGAAGCGATCGTTGATGTGGATCGCGATAAGTCAGGCGAATTTGTGTACAATCCAGAGAAGGAAATTTCAAAAATTGCCGTTATCGAGAGGCACAAAAACACGGGAAATGTATTCGTTGGTTTATTGAAGGATTATGGAATCAAAACAGGGGCCATTGGGATATCCATTGCCCATGATTCCCATAATTTGATTGTGACAGGAACGAACGATGAGGACATGGCATTGGCCGTTGAGAGTCTGAAAAAACAAGACGGTGGAGTCGTCTTAGTGAACAATGGTGAAGTTATTTGTAGCATGGCCTTGCCGGTAGGTGGGTTGATGAGTAATCTATCTGGAGAAGAAGTTGTTGAACAACAAATCAAGGTTAATAAAGTCGCCCGTGAAGTATTGGGAATTGCAGAGAATGTCGATCCAATCATGACCTTAGGTTTCATGTCCTTAGCTGTGATTCCAAAGTTGAAAATCACCGATTTAGGACTAGTTGATGTGACAAAGTTCGAATTTGTCCCAGTATCAGTTCACTAATAAAAAGAGAGGGACGGATCTAGTGTTTCACCGCGAAACAGTAGATCCGTCCTCGCTTTTTTCCGATACCTGTTACTCTCTTATCACACTCAAAGCAAAAATAATGAGTATCCGATTAAAAAAACTAACCATTTTCACACCCAATTTCTTTGCTACAGATTTTATATTGACTAAGATATTCTTTCATCTCTATTTCTCCAATCTATAGACTTTGAGAGCAATCAACTTTTAGCAGTTGAAAAAGATATTTTAATTATCTGTAAATAACTGTACTCTTATGTCATTATTGTGATGGGGTGCAGTTTTGTTTTATCTTTAAAAAGTAAAGCATACATTTCAAGCTGCAGAAAATCTATGAAAGAGGATTCGGTTATGTCTATAAATAATAGTTTAAAAGAGGTATATGTTTCTAAATGGGATAACTTAACTCAAAGATTGAAAGATGAGAGCGAATATGCCCCTACCCATCCATTGTTGATTTCCTTGCCAGATGAGGATGAATATTTAAAATCGGATTTGCGAGTCATGTTTGTCGGAAAAGAAACGAATGATTGGGAAGGAGCATTTGGAACACGTAATATCGACCAATTACTGAAAACGTATCGTGCTTTTTTAAACAAGCAAGGGAGTAGCAAGAGTCCTTTTTGGCAATATATTCGTAAATGGCAGCAAGCAATAGAGGAGGAATATCCTAACAAAAAAGTTTCGCTTGTTTGGAACAATATACTGAAAATCGGTAAAGCAAAGGAAATAGGGGAACCAAACGAACAGATTTTGCAGATAAATAAAGAATCTTTTGATGTCTTTCATGAAGAACTAAAAATTCTTAAACCCCATATAGTGGTGTTCTGGACAGGACATTCGTATGATAAGCATCTAAAAAGATATATTCCTAATATTGAGTTTAAATTACATAAATCCTTCAAAAAGAAGCAGTGGTTGAATTGTTCAAGCACCTATTTGCCAGCCCTATCTTTCCGCACCTATCATCCAGGATATTTAAATCGATTACAGGATCGTAGTCTATCTTTTCATTCTCACTCCCCATTGAATGAATTGTTAGTACAGATAGCAGAGTTAGAAAGTTCACTCTAAAACGTTCAAGCAGTCTAACGGTAACGACAATCAACCGTGAATATGGGGAATATGGGAGAAAGCCGCTGTGTATAATGCAAAAATATCATTGTACACAATGCATTTAAAACTCGTACTTTAACAAGAAGCACGAGTTTTTTTATATTCCATTGATTATTGCAATTACGATAACACTTGAAAGTAAGTTTCACTTTGCATCAATGGCAGCTGCAATAAGGTTAAGAAGATATGAAAATGGCTGAATGCACGAGAAAGGGCTGAAAAGAATCGTGGCGAGCATTTGCAGAAAATTTCATGACCGAGATTTTTTGTATTCGCTTACAAAAAAATATTGACTTCGCTTTCGGTTGATTTATAATGTTAATTGAATACTCTGAAAATACTGACCGCTCAGTATCTTTTAGAAGGATAATATGGAAAGTAGGGATTTACATGGAAAAAACTTGGTTCAAGCATGTTCCAGAAGGAAATCCAACAACGATTGACATCCCTGAAATCGCACTTCAAGATTTGTTCTATCAATCTGTGAAAACATACCCCGATCATGTTGCGGTTACATTCTACGATAAAACGATGACGTATCAAGGATTATATCAACTCATTCAAAATGCAGCTGCAGCACTTCATCATCTAGGTGTAGGAAAAGGTGATCGCGTTGCTTTGATGCTGCCGAACAGTCCGCAATACCCAATTAGCTACTATGCCACTCTTGTGTGTGGGGCGATAGTTGTGCAAATCAATCCGATGTATAAGGCGGAGGAACTGTTACATGTATTAAACGATTCAGAAGCCGAAACGATCATTGTATTCGAACCATTATTACCATTAGTTACCGCTATCAAAGACAAAACTTCCCTCATTAATATCATCCCAGTCTCATTTGAAAAAGAAACTAAATTTAACGAAATGCTCAAGACTCGTGGCTACCCAGTCCCTAAAGTTGAGATTGATGCAAAAAATGATGTTGCTGTCCTTCAATATACAGGTGGTACTACAGGTCGTTCGAAAGGTGCGATGCTTACCCATTACAATCTCGTAGCAAACACCCTTCAATCCTACTCGACCTCGGAAACATCGACGGAGCTTGGCAAAGAGCGATTTTTAACGATTTCTCCATTATTCCATGTATATGGAATGACTAGTTGTATGAACTTAACGTTTTACATAGGGGGGAACATGATCCTTCTTCCAAAGTTTGATGTGGAAGAAACCGTTTCTATTATTGAAAAGACAAAGCCTACTGTTTTTCCTGCTGTCCCAACGATGTATATTGCCTTATTGAACTATTATCAAGTGAAAAAATTCGATTTAAGCTTTCTTAAAACGTGTACGAGTGGTTCGGCGCCACTCCCAGTCAAAGTAATTGAAACATTTAACGAGTTAAGCGGTACATCTGTAGCAGAAGGATACGGGCTATCCGAAGCAGCTCCAGTGACACATCGAAACCCGGTAAGCGGGTTGCAAAAGCATGGGAGCATCGGGATACCGATTCCCAATACCGATTCAAAAATTGTCGATATCGCAACAGGTAAAGAGGAGTTGCCAATCGGTGAAGTTGGAGAATTAATTGTAAAAGGTCCCCAAGTGATGAAGGGATACTGGAAAATGCCAATGGAAACGGATGAAACGATTCGTGATGGTTGGCTTTATACGGGGGACCTTGCCAAAATGGACGAAGATGGATTCTTTTACATTGTTGGTCGTAAAAAAGAGCTAATTATTGCGAGCGGTTATAATGTGTACCCGATTGAAATAGAAGATGTACTATACAAGCACCCAAAAGTAATGGAGGCAGCAGTAGTTGGCATTCCAGACGAATATCGTGGCGAAACGATCAAAGCTTTTATCGTTTTAAAAGAAGGAGAGCAAGCAACTGAAGAGGAGATCATCGCCTACTGTCGTGAAAAATTAGCCGCGTATAAATGTCCGCGATTCGTTGAATTTATGGCTGAGTTCCCGAAAACCGCAGTCGGGAAAATTCTTAAGCGCACTTTAAAGGAACAATTAAGAGCTTAGCCTGACGCCATTCGTCCATCCTGTTATAAACGCTGTTTTCAAAACGTTTGTGGTTTGTTCGCAAATGCCCATATTTTTCTACGGCATTTACATCTCTAAAGCGAGTTCAGAGGCACTCTATGGCCCTTTTCGCCGGACTGTTATCGTTTTTTGAATCAGAATTGGATTGTTCTCCAATTTATGCTTTAAAAAGCCACAAGTTTTGCGAAAGGCGCCTTTATAAAAAATAAAACATACTGACTAGTTAGTATCAAAAGGAGAGAGAGACATGCATTTACGTTTAACAGAGGAACAAAAAATGGTCCAAGAAACGATTCGGAAATTTGTTGAAAAAGAGCTTATCCCACTAGAGCCAGAGGTTTTACGAAATGAAATTCAAGGCAAGCCGTCATTATCAAAAGAAAAATTAAAAGAGTTAGTAAACAAGGCGAAAGCTGCAGGCTTCTGGGGGATTAACACTCCAGAGGAGTATGGTGGAGCAAATTTGGGGCAAATGATGCAGGCGATCGTCATCATGGAAACATCAAAATCATTTGTTCCATTCCAATTTGGTGGATCTGCCGATAACATTCTGTACTACGCAAATGAGGAGCAAAAGCAGAAATATCTCATTCCGACGATTGAGGGAACGAAGAAATCATGCTTTGCCATGACAGAGCCTGCCGCAGGCTCGGATACACAAAGAATTCGAATGACCGCCGTAAAAGATGGAAATGAGTGGGTGTTAAATGGGGAGAAGACATTCATTACGGGTGGTAATGAAGCAGATTTTGTGATGGCGATAGCGATTACGGACAAAGAACTGCATCAATCTTCTAGAGGAAGAGAAGGAGTGACATGCTTTATCGTAGACCGGGAGATGGGGTGGAAATCTGAATACATTCATACGATGGGCGAATGGGGGGCCAGCAAGTTTAGTTTTCGATCAAGTCCGTGTTCCAGAAGAAAATATCTTAGGAGAATTGCATAAAGGATATAACCTCGGTTTAGAATGGATCGGTTTTGCAAGGTGGATTGTCGGTGCCCGCGCTGTGGGTGCCGCTGAAAGACTGCTACAAATGGCGATTGATTATGCGAAGGAGCGTGAAACGTTTGGTAAACCGATCGCCGAGAGACAGGCGATTCAATGGATGATTGCCGACTCAGCAGTTGAAATTGAAGCTGCCAAATGGCTTGTGTTAAATGCTGCATTTACCTTGGATCAAGGCGAAGATAATCGCCATTACGCATCGATTGCAAAGCTATATGGATCCAATATGGGCAACCGTGTTATCGACCGGGTTCTGCAAATTCATGGCGGTATGGGGTATACGAGGGAGTTGCCTATTGAACGCTGGTACAGAGAAGCAAGGCTATGGAGAATTTATGACGGTACAGATGAAATTCAACGTCTTATCATATCTCGTAATCTATTAAAAGGTCACATCAAAATTGGGCAAACATTTTAGAAGAGGAGGAGCGAAAATGCGAGGTAGATTTACAGGGAGAACAGCATTTATTACGGGTGGCAGTAGAGGGATTGGCAAAGGAATTGCCCTTGCATTTGCCGAGGAAGGTGCAGATGTTGCCATAATCGATATTAATGAAGAGGCATTAGCACAAATGAAGGATGAATTTGCTGCAAAAGGATACAAGTTGCGTGCAACAAAGGCAAATGTTACAAATGCAGATGAAGTAGAAGCAGCGATTGATGGTGCTGTTCAAGCGTTCGGTTCGCTCGATATTCTCGTGAATAATGCTGGAATTATTCGTGATAATCTCCTATTTAAAATGACAGATAATGATTGGGAACAAGTCATGGATGTCCATTTAAAAGGAGCATTTTTGGCAACAAGGGCAGCACAAAAATATATGATTGAACAAAAATACGGAAGAATCATCAATATATCCTCTACATCGGCTTTAGGAAATCGTGGGCAGGCAAATTATGCAACGGCTAAAGCAGGTCTACAGGGCTTCACGAAAACATTAGCGATCGAACTCGGGAAATTCGGGGTAACTTGCAATGCGGTTGCACCAGGCTTCATTGAAACGGAGATGACACAAGCCACTGCGGCAAGAATTGGTATTCCATTTGAGGAATTGGTTAAAGCAAGTGTTTCGCAGATTCCAGTTGGAAGAAGTGGAAAACCAGAGGACATTGCCAATGCCGTTACCTTTTTTGCAGATGAGAAGTCATCCTTTGTGAATGGGCAGGTCATTTATGTAGCAGGTGGTCCAAAGGCTTAAAAGGCTATCCGGTAAGCATTCGGACACTTGTTATGATATTGCGCTATTAAACGACATTCAGACCGAAGGATAAAAAAAGGTGGGATATCGATGTTTCATGATTTAATCGGAAGTAAATCAAACAAAGTAAAAAATTTCGTTGAACATGGTCGTGTGAAACAGTTCGCAGAAAGTATTGGTGATCTTCATCCTATTTATGTCGATGAGGAGTATGGAAGAAAATCGAAGTATGGCCGTAACATTGCTCCGCCAACTTATCCAAGGGTGTTCGACTTCGGCGTTCTTGAACAAGTAAAACTTCCAAGTAAAGGATTAATTCATGGAGAGCAACGTTATATTTTTAAGCGGCCATTATTTGTGGGAGAAGAAGTGTACTGCTATACCGAATTACAAAATTACTATGAAAAGACAGGCGGCAATGGCTTGATGGGATTTGTTGTGATTAAACGATACGGCGAAGACCCAGAAGGAAACTTGATTTTTACAGAAGAAATGACGGCCATTATTACGGAAGCTGTAAGGAAGGCGATGAAGGTATGAATAGCTTAACGCAAATAAAAGTTGGGGAATCATTGTCAGAAGTGACTTTGCCGCCTGTCTCTCGCTTGGATTTAATAAAATATGCTGGAGCATCACTTGATTTTAACCCGATCCATACAATTGATGAAGAAGCATCAAAAGCTGGGCTACCTGGTGTAATCGCTCATGGGATGTGGACAATGGGGAATTTAGCAAAATTATTCACACCCTATCATGAGATCGGGTTTATGAAAGACTACCAAATTCGCTTTTCAGGGATGGTGTTTTTAGGTGATGTCATCACATTAAAGGCTGTTTTATCAGAAGAGACAGAGAATGCTTTTATATTTAGTGTGCGTGCTGTGAATCAAAAAGAAAAGGATGTCATTAAAGGAAAAGTAGTGTTTGCAAAACATTGATTGAAAGGAAGTGATGGAATGCACTTCGAATATTCAGACAAAGTGAAACACTATCAAAAAAAGTTAACCAAGTTCATGGAGGATTACATTTATCCAAATGAACAAACATACGTAAACGAAATCAATAAAGAAAATCCTTTTTCAGAAACCCCTCCGATTATGGAAGAGTTGAAACAAAAAGCAAAAGAGGCAGGATTATGGAATCTGTTCCTGCCAGAGAGTGAATATGGGGCGGGACTGACGAATTTAGAGTATGCACCACTCTGTGAAATTATGGGGCGTTCAGGCATGGCACCAGAAGTGTTTAATTGCGCGGCACCTGACACAGGCAATATGGAAGTGCTTGTTCGTTACGGAACTGAAGAGCAAAAACAATTGTGGCTGGAACCACTTTTACACGGGGAAATTCGCTCATGCTTTTCGATGACAGAGCCAGATGTAGCTTCGTCGGACGCTACCAATATTCGTGCAAGCATCAAAAGAGACGGGGATGAGTACGTCATCAATGGAACGAAGTGGTGGTCTTCTGGTGCTGGAGATCCCCGTTGCAAAATAGCGATTGTGATGGGGAAAAATGATGAGCATGCAGAAAAGCATAAGCAGCAATCCATGATTCTCGTCCCTTTAGATACCCCAGGAGTAACGATTAAAAGGATGCTTCCCGTATTTGGCTATGATCATGCTCCACATGGGCATGGGGAAATTGTCTATGACAACGTGCGAGTGCCTGCTAGCAATATGTTACTTGGCGAAGGGAGGGGGTTTGAAATTGCTCAAGGACGCCTTGGTCCAGGGAGAATTCATCATTGTATGAGAACGATTGGGGCTGCTGAACGTGCATTACAAATCCTCTGTGAACGGGTTACAAATCGAGAAGCATTCGGAAAAAAGTTAGCTGAGCAAGGGGTGATTCAAGAATGGATTGCCGATGCTCGTATTGAAATTGAGCAAGCGAGGCTGTTGACGCTTAAAGCTGCTTATATGATGGATACCGTCGGAAACAAAGCAGCAAAAGCCGAGATTGCCATGATCAAGGTTGTCGCTCCGAATATGGCGTTGAAGATCATTGATCATGCCATTCAAGCTTTAGGAGCTGCAGGAGTGAGCGATGATTTTCCTCTAGCGTCAAGCTGGGCAAATATTCGAACACTACGTCTTGCTGATGGCCCTGATGAAGTGCATCGACGTGCGATTGCCAAATATGAGTTGCAAAAGTATCGCAAACAAGGGAGGGAAAAGGAGCATGCACGTTAAGGAGTTATTTAGTTTGCAAGGGAAAACAGCCATTGTCACAGGTGGTGGACGTGGCTTAGGGGAACAAATTGCCACAGCTTATGCTGAAGCTGGAGCCAATATCGTCCTTTGCTCTCGTAAACTGGAAAATTGTCTTGAAGTTAGTGAGAAATTAAAAGGGTTAGGGGTTGAAACACTCGCTTTAAAATGTGACATTACGAATAAAGAAGAGGTCGATCATGTCATAGAGGAAACGTTAAAAAAATTTGGACGGATTGATATTTTAGTCAATAACAGTGGTGCATCGTGGGGAGCACCAGCAGAGGAAATGCCATTAGAAGCCTTTTATAAAGTCATCAATGTGAATGTCGTTGGCACATTCCTAATGTCACAAGCTGCTGGTAAAGTTATGATTCAGCAAAACTATGGGAAAATCATTAATATCGCTTCAGTGGCAGGGCTAAAAGGCTCAAGACCTGAAGTGATGGATGCTATTGGCTATAACACAAGCAAAGGTGGAGTCATTTCCTTTACGAGAGATTTGGCCGTTAAATGGGGACCTAAAGGAATTTATGTTAATGCAATTGCTCCTGGTTTCTTTCCTACGAAAATGTCACGCGTCATTATTGAAAAAGGTGGAGACCAAATCTTTGAAGCAACTCCGTTACGAAAATTCGGGTCTGATCATGATTTGAAAGGGGTTGCCCTATTTTTAGCGTCAGCGGCGTCAGATTTTGTTACAGGAGAGACGATTGCCGTTGATGGTGGAACAAGTGCCATGTAGAAAGGAAGGGAAGAAATGAGTAGAGAAGCGGTCATTGTTTCTGCTGTACGAACAGCGATTGGACGTCAAGGTGGCAGCTTAGCCACTGTCCCAGCACATGTCTTTGGAGCGGAGGTTATTAAGGAAGCGTTGCATCGTGTCGATGTATCTGCAGACAGTGTCGATGACGTGATCATGGGAAATGTGTTAAGTGGTGGCGGAAACATCGCACGTTTATCCGCTTTACAAACAGGGCTTTCGATCAATATTCCTGGGCTCACGGTCGATCGTCAGTGCGGTTCAGGCATGAATGCCGTTGCACTTGCAGCACAAGCGATTAAGGCAGGGGCAGGAGACATTTATGTAGCTGGAGGAATTGAAAGCATGAGCCGTGCTCCTTATTTACTGGAACGAGCGGAAAAGCCATATAGTGCCTCTCCACCGAAGTTCAGGAAATCTCAACATTCACCAGAGGAAATTGGCGATCCCCCTATGGGAATAACAGCAGAAAATTTAGCAAAGCAATACAGGATCTCCCGAGAAGAACAAGATGAATACGCCTATTTAAGTCAAAAAAGAATGGCTGAAGCTGTAAAGGAAGATAGATTTAAAGAACAAATCGTCCCAATCACCATACCTGTACGAAAAGGGAAGCCGGTTCTATTCGCTCAGGATGAACACCCAAGACCTGAAACAACGTTAGAAGGGTTAGCAAAGTTGAAGCCTGCCTTCTTAGAGGGTGGTACAGTAACAGCAGGGAGCAGTTCGGGCTTAAATGATGGAGCAAGTGCATTAGTGGTCATGTCGAAAGAAAAGGCTGATGAACTTCAATTAAAGCCGCTAGCGTATGTAAGAGAATCTACTGTTGCCGGAGTGGATCCCAATATTATGGGGATTGGCCCAGTTCCCGCAACGAAAAAACTGCTTGAAAAAACGGGATTATCACTAGATGGTATCGACTTCGTTGAGTTAAATGAAGCATTTGCAGCACAAGTGATTGCCGTGAATCGAGAATTAAACATTCCCATTGAGAAATTAAACGTAAATGGTGGCGCCATTGCACATGGACATCCGCTAGGTGCGACTGGTGCAATTTTAGTGACGAAAGCCGTTTACGAGCTGATGAGAAGAAAGGGTCGCTTTGCCATCATTACAGCTTGTATTGGTGGAGGTCAAGGAATTGCTGTATTAATAGAGAAGGCTTAATGTTGTTTTTTCTTAAGTCGAAACGAGTTGTCCCGCTATCGTAAGCTCGAAAACTATTAAGTCGACAGTAAGAGAAATGCTATAATAAATTGAATCTTTGAAAAATAAAGATTCATACAACAACTAGTTTTTGGAGGAATATGATGAAGGAAAAAATAATGAAAGAGAGCATTGATTTGTTTGATAAGAAGGGATTCAGTGACACCTCTATTCAAGATATTGTCGACTTAATAGGAGTTACAAAGGGGACATTCTACTATTATTTTAAGAGTAAACAAGAGCTTCTTCGTGATATACATCTAAGCTACTTAGAAAGACTGTTAATGGAGCAAAAAGAAATCCTTCAGGATGAATCGAAAAATTATAAAGAAAAGCTGCTAGCGATCATTCACTTAACGGTTAGCAAAATTAAAGATGAAGGGAAGATGGCACGCATCGTCTTTCGTGAAATGCGCCATTTAAATGAAGATAATTTAAATCAGATCAAGATGAAGCGAAAGGAATTTAGGTTGAATTTTCAACAAATCCTTGAGGAAGGAGTGCAACAAGGAGAATTCAATGAAACGATTCGAACGGATATCCTTTCTTTCGCGATTCTAGGTATGGTAAACCGGTCCTATTATTGGTTTAATCCAGATGGTGAAATATCGGCAGAGGAGCTATCAGACCTTTATCTAAAACTAATACTCGAAGGGATCGATCAGAGAAGTTAACAGAGGAAAAGGTTGTGAGGTCATTGGGAAATCAGCATGAAATAGAAGTGTTTGTACGCTTCTGTGAAACAGATGCTGTTGGACATGTAAACAATACAAGTTATTTTCTTTACTTCGAAGAAGCAAGGACTAAGTTTTTTCAAGAGATTTTTAAAGAAAGAAATCAAAAGTTTAATATGATACTAGCTTCTATTAAATGCGATTATTTACACCAAGCATATGCAAGTGAATCATTAATTGTTAGGACAAAAGTAATCGATGTGGGGACGAAAAGCTTTAAGTTAAGCCATGAGCTTGTGAACAAATTAGCTCGAGTACCAATTGCTTATGCGGAATGTGTCTCTGTTTGTTTCGATTATGAAACACAGCAATCAGTTCCAATCCCAGAGGAATTGAAACAGCGGCTTCATGCTAATCAAATGAGTTTTGCCAACCAAACGGATCCCATCAGCAATCCATGTAGCGGCTGATGGGAGGAACAAGGGTTTATACACATTATTAGTTCAGAATATTCCGATAAAAAGGGTGTGGGGTATGGTACAAGAGACCATTCAAGTTAGAAAAGGAGAGGAGCTTGACTTAAATAAACTGGAACACTATTTAAGTCAACATATGGAAGGACTCCCAGAGGAACCTCTGCAAATACGGCAGTTTCAAGCAGGCCGCTCAAACTTGACCTATTTATTACAAAAGGGGAATTGGGAAGCGGTATTAAGAAGGCCGCCACTTGGCCCCGTTGCTCCTAAAGCACATGATATGCAAAGAGAGTACTTTATATTAAATGAACTGTACTCCTCCTACTCTCCGGCACCAAAGCCGTTATTATTTAGTAATGACACATTATTAGGTGCTCCATTTTTCATTATGGAAAGAAAGAAGGGGATTGTACTCGATCAGGATTTTCCTGAGCATATTGAGGTATCCGAAGCATTATGCACACGGATTTCTGATTTGATGGCAAAAAATCTTGCACGTTTACATGAGATTCCATATGAAAAAACAAAGCTTCCAACCATTACGAAGCCGGAAGGTTTTATGGAACGACAAGTTCATGGATGGATTGGTCGCTATGAACGGGTAAAAACAGAAGATATCCCTGAAGTTGAAGCATTGAAAAAATGGATGATAGCATCGATCCCAAAATCTTCAGCACCTGCAATCATTCATTATGATTTTAAATTAAATAACGCCATGTTCGATGAAACGTTTCAAAACCTTGTCGGAGTCTTTGATTGGGAAATGACGACAGTAGGCGATCCATTAGCTGATTTAGGTGTAGCCATGAGTTATTGGATTCAAGCTGATGATTCAGATATGCTCAAAAAAGGTTTAGGTGACACTCCGATTACAACTGTAAAAGGGTTTTATTCGCGAGATCAGTTCATACAAGCATACGCAAAATATAGCAATCGCGATATAACAGATTTCCATTTTTACTTAACCTTTGCTTATTTCAAACTAGCAGTAATTTGTCAGCAGATTTTTTACCGTTGGAGAAAAGGGCAAACAGAGGACGCTCGCTTTGCCAATATGAATGAATTTGTCACAAATCTTATTTTATATGCAAGCGAATCCTCTACAAAAAGTTTGAAATAAAGAGAAGGTGTGCGAGATGCGAAAGCTACATGTATTAATGAAAAAAGAAGAATTACAAGAAGAGAAATTAAAGGATAAAGTGGTCGTTGTTTTTGATATTTTATTGGCGACAACGACGATCGCAATGATATTGGAAAATGGAGCGGAGGAAGTTATACCTGTTAAAGATAGTGAAGAAGCTCATGAGGTTGCGAAGAATTTTGTTCATCAGAATTATTGTTTAGCAGGTGAATATTTAGGGAGAACGATTAATGGGTTTTTAGACCCTTATCCTCAAGCTTTAAAGAGACATGTTAAGGATAAATCGGTCATTCTTTCCACTACGAATGGAACCGTTGCGATGCGTCATGCTCAAGAAGCGAAAGAGATGTATGCTGCTTCTATGCTGAACAGTATGGCTATTGCAAAGCATATCTTCTCCACAAATTCTAGCGAGACGGTGTGGTTGGTTTGTTCAGGTTCACATGGGGCTTTTAATTTAGAGGATTTTTATGGAGCAGGGTATTTTATCGATTGCTTGTTCCAGTGCAGTAATCAATGGGCATTAACAGATTCAGCAATAGCAGCACATCTTTTTTATGAAGGAAATAAAGACAATGGTGAAAAAGTACTGTTGACGAGTAGAGTAGGAAGAAAAATACATTCGGCTGGGTATGGAGACGAATTGAAATTTGCCTCCCAAAAGAGCGTCTACCATCAAATTGTTAAGTTTACAAACGGGAAATGTACAGTTTTGAATAAAATGAATGAGGAGTTGAAAAAATGACGATCACTTCTACCGATCATGTGAAGGTTGAAAAGAATAATGGTGTTCTTACGTTAACACTAAACCGTCCAGATCGTTTAAATGCATTTAGTGCGGAGATGATTTCTACATTAAAAGCTGAAATTTCGTTAGCAAAAGATGACGAGCAAATCCGTGTCATCGTATTACGTGGAGAGGGTCGAGCGTTTAGCGCAGGTGGTGATGTAAAAGGGATGGGTGCTGGTTCACCAACACAAACATACGCGCATATTGGAAGATTAAATGAATTAATTATTCAAATGCAGGCATTGGAAAAGCCCATTATCTGCGCCGTGCATGGCTATGCAGCAGGTGCAGGATTCAATTTAGCATTGGCATCGGATTTAATTGTTGCAGAAGAAGATACAAAGTTCATATTAAGCTTTGCAAAAGTTGGATTAATTTCAGATGGTGGTGGTTTATACTTTCTTCCTCGTTTAATCGGTATCCATCGTGCCAAGGAGCTCTTGTTCACAGCAAAGCCCATTACTGCAGAAGAAGCGAAAAACCTTGGGATTGTAAACCAAATCTTCACAAAAGAGAGATTCCGAGAAGAGGTGACTGCTTACGCTACTGAATTAGCACAGGGTCCAACAGTTGCCTACGGGTTTATAAAGAAAATTGCCAATCAATCGTTAACCGCAACATTGGAAGATGTGTTAGAGCTAGAAAGAATTACTCAAGCTACGGTTGTGACGACAAATGACCATAAAGAAGGTGTTCGTGCATATAAGGAGAAGCGAGGACCACAGTTTTCCGGAAAGTAAAAGTGAATTGAGGCAGATACATCCAATCGGCCATCTTAAGAAGCGCTACTTTACATCGAGAGCTAATGATAAAGTCATTCAACGCTTGAGGAATCTAATCTCGGGAAATCAAGCCGTGCTTGTTCAAAGTAACTGAAAAGAAGAAAATGAAAACGCTTTTATTAGGAGGTAGCTGCTTAAAAGAATCGTAGAGTTTAAGGAGCCAATGTCGATGAATGGGAAGAATCTGGATAAAGCTTCAAGAAGAGGAGCCCGTTCAAGAAAATTTGTAAATAAGAAAGGAGTGCGATAATGGAATTATTGATTCAACAATTGTTTAATGGCTTAACGATTGGGAGCGTGTATGCCTTAGTGGCTTTAGGGTTAACACTTGTCTATGGCATATTGCATATCCCGAATTTTGCCCATGGTGCACTCTATATGGTTGGTGGTTATGTAACGCTTCTGATGATGACCAATTTTGGCGTTCATTATCTCCTTGCCATTCTTGTCTCAATGGCAGTAGTTGGGGTATTAAGTGTACTAATGGAACGATTTATCTTCTATCCGTTACGGCATTCACCACCTATTCAAGATAAGGTTGCAGCAATTGGCATCTTATTATTTCTTGAGGCGTTGGCTCAACTTTTATGGGGGGCGGACTATCGAACCATGCCAACACCGTATGGGCAGGTTGTGAATCTTTTTGGTTTGACGCTGACGATGCAGAGAATTATCATTGTCATCACCGCTATTGCTGTGATGATCGCTCTATATGCTTTCTTAAAGAAAACATTTATCGGTGCAACGATTATTGCTATGGCGCAAAATCGTGAAGGGGCAAATCTGGTTGGAATTAATACGAACAAGGTGGCAATGCTGACGTTTTTCATTGCCGGAGCGCTAGCTGCTATTGGTGCATCGTTAACCTCTCCTATTAATCTCGTATTCCCAGGTATGGGGCATCTCGTCATCTTAAAAGCGTTCGTCATCATTATCATTGGTGGCATGGGAAGTGTACCAGGTGCCATCCTTGGCGGATACATTCTAGGATTTACGGAGAGCTTAGGTGCGACGTATTTAGCAAACGATTACAAGGACATCATTGCATTTCTGTTACTTGTGTTGATCTTAACGATTAAACCAAATGGTATTTTTGCCAAAGGGGGCGTGTAGATGTCGTCCATCTTTACAAAAAAGAATACAGTCATCGCCTTGATTGTTTTAGCGTTTGTTATCCCATTCGTCCTGCAAAACCAATATTACTTGCATGTATTAACCCTTGCCTGTATTTGGTCAATTGCTGTGTATGGGTTGAATTTACTAGCAGGCTTTACGGGCTATCTTTCATTGGCACATGCAGGCTTTTTCGCGATTGGAGCCTATTCTTTAGGGTTATTGACCGTCAAGGCAGAATTAAGCTTTTGGTCGGCCTTTCTAATTTCTCCTATTATCACAATGATTATCGGTTCATTTATTGGACTTATTGCTCTTAGAACGAAAGAACATTTTTTCGCCATCTATACGTTATGTGTTGGCTATATTATTTATTTAGTCATCGATAAGTGGGATTCGTTAACTGGCGGCGTACGTGGTTTAATCGGTATTCCAGCTCCAGCCAATATCGGACCAATTTCATTTACTACACCACTATCACAGTATTATTTTGTCCTCGTGGTCACGCTTCTTTGTATCCTAATGGTCTATAGAATCGTTCATTCTTTAACTGGTCGTACATTCATTGCGATTCGCAACAGCGAGGAGCTTGCCTTATCACTTGGCATTTCTACAACGAAAAATAAGTTGTTGTCTTTTGTCCTCTCGACTTTTTTTGCAGGAATTGCAGGCGCTCTATACGGAAGCTTTATCCGCTTTATCGGACCAGAAATCTCTTATACAACGTTCATGTTTGACTTTTTAACATATTTAATTGTAGGAGGAATTGGTACATTATCTGGCCCAATTGTTGGCACCTTTTTAATCGTGTTATTATCGCAAAATCTTCAATTTTTACAGGATTATCGAATGCTTATTTTTGGCCCATTGCTCACCCTTCTCATTATTTTTTCACCACGTGGAATTGTTGGGTTTGTGATAACAAAATACCACCAACGCCAACGAAAAATATCTGCGGTTTTAAAAGATGCAAGAGCAAAGGAGGGCTAGACTTGATCTTACAAACGAAACAACTGACCAAGCGATTTGGTGGATTAGTTGCTGTTAAAAATGTTGACTTCAATATTGAGGAAAGGAAGGTCAATGCCATCATTGGTCCGAATGGTGCGGGGAAATCAACATTTTTCAACCTTATAACCGGTGTTCATCGCCCCTCAAGCGGACAAATTTTCTATAAGGGTGAGGATATTACTCATGTGCCAGCGAACAAAGTTGCTGAGTTAGGTTTGGCGAGGACTTTCCAAACGACGAATTTATTTGAAATGGCAACAGTATTTGATAATGTCGTGGTCGGTCATCGATTAAGGACGAAATCGAATTTATTCGATGCCATATTTAGGACAAAACGGTTAAAGGAGGAAGAGGAAAGGTGTAAACAAAAGGCATTGGAGGTATTGGAATTCACTGAGCTTTCACATATTGGCCATCAGCTTGTCGCCAATATTTCCCAAGAGGAAAAGAAACGTGTCGCATTTGCCTTAGCATTGGCTACTGAACCAGAGATTGTTTTCCTTGACGAGCCAACTGCTGGAGTGAACCCAGATGAGACAGAATCATTGGCCTATTTAATCAAAAAAATGGTCAACCAAGGTATTACCGTTTGTTTAATTGAACATAAGATGCGCATGATTATGGATTTAGCTGACCATATTATGGTACTAAACTATGGCGAAAAGATTGCGGAAGGAACACCAAGTGAAATCAATAAGAATGAGGAAGTCATCCGAGCCTACTTAGGGGGGAGCGGTGCGAGTGCTTAAATTAAAAGGTGTAACGGTCAACTATGGAAAGTATGCAGCTGTAAGACAAATTGATATTGAGGTCAGTGAAGGGGAAATTGTGGTTTTACTTGGTGCAAACGGGGCAGGCAAAACGACAACATTTAAAACCATTAGCGGATTGCTAAAACCTTCTAGTGGAACTGTAAACTTTGAGGGGACACCTATCAATGGTAAATCACCAGATCGCATCGTGCAAGCAGGGATTGTGCAATGTGCCGAGGATCGCAAACTATTTCCGCAAATGTCTGTACAGCAAAATTTAATGATGGGCGGATATATACATCGAAGCAAAAAAATGCAGTTTAAAGAAAGTTTAAAGGAAGTGTATGAGCTTTTTCCAATCCTTTACGATAAACGTGATGAACCAGCCCGTTTATTAAGTGGAGGACAACAACAAATGCTTGCGATTGGGAGGGCATTAATGGCTAAGCCTAAATTAATGCTTTTAGATGAGCCATCGATTGGTTTGGCACCTTTGGTCGTAGAGCAAATGTTTGCAAGCATACAGCATATAAACAAAGACGGGACAACAATCCTCCTCGCTGAACAAAATGCAAACGCTGCGTTATCCATTGCTGATAAAGGATATGTGTTTGAAAATGGCAGGATTGTGATCGAAGGTACTTCAGAAGAGCTCTTTTCTAATGATGAGGTTCGAAAAGCTTATATCGGTGCTTAATCATACCGATTTTCGCTATGATTGCGTTTTTTCCATATATGTCCAAAATCCAACATTTACACCTCCAATGAGGTTCAGTAGCACACATTATTTTTGCACGTCACTAGCCTATTGTTTGCAAGATAAATGGTGCTTTTTAATCCATACTACGGCTCAAAAGCAACAATCTTTGCGAAAAGAGCCCAATCATACAATGAAATGAGGAGAGGTTTATGAAAAAGGGGAAGACAATCGTTTCATTATTTATTTTGACAATCATGTTGTTTCTTGCTGCTTGTAGTAACGATACAACCGCACCAGCTCCTTCAGTTGAAAACGAAGGGAAAGAAACAAATGAAGATGCGGAGATTGTTTATATTGGCTATAGTGGACCTTTAAGTGGTCCTGCTGCCTATTACGGAGAAAATACATTAAGTGGTTTGCAATTAGCGGAAGAAGAAATTAATAAAGAGGGCTTTGAAGTAAATGGGAAAAAATATAATATTCAAATCGTATCATTAGATGATAAGTATATGCCAAATGAAGCGGCAGCAAATGCCAAGCGACTTGTACAAGAAAATAAAACACCAATCATTTACAATCCGCATAGTGGCGGTATTGCAGCGATGCAAGTGTTCAATGAACAGGACCAATTTATCGTCGCAGCTTATTCCAGTGAACCGGATATTACTCAAGTCGGAAACAGTTTGACGGTACGAATTCCACCAACGTACGATGGGTATATTGAGCCTTTCACAAAATATGCGCTGGAACGTTTTGGTCCGAAAATAGCTTCACTACCAACGGCAACACAATATGGAAAAGATTGGTCAGAAGCTTTATTGCCTTATTGGGAAAGTCAAGGTGGAGAAGTTGTTTATAATACTGCGATCGATTTCTCTAAAGAAACAGACTTTTTTACAATCTTAACCAATGCTTTAAAGGATGATCCGGATGTACTCTTTATTGGTGGAGCATCAGAGCCAACGGCAAAACTTGCGATTCAAGCTAGAGAGCTTGGCTTTGAAGGTGGCTTTATCGTGATGGATCAGGCGAAGCTGGATGAAATGAAAGCGATTTCAGGAACGTATGAAACCTTTGAAGGAGCTATTGGAACGATGCCGCTCATATTCTCAGACTATCCTGGAACAAAGCCGTTTATTGACAGCTATCAAGCAAAGTTCAACAAAGATCCAGGTTCAGAAGCTGGATTCCACTATTTATCTCTTTTTATCTTTGTGGAAGCAATGAAGGCAGCCGGTAGTGTAGAGGATGCAAAACTGATTCACGAGCATATGCAAGATGGTATCGATTCCTTACCAGAAGATAAGAAAGTCTATGTCGTTGAAGAGATTGATGAAAATGGAGGCTTTAATTTAGCAACACAATACGGTGCCATTGAAGATGGTGCGGTTGCTCCTGTTGAGTAAATACGAGGTGAAAGTCGGTCAAGATTTCCTGATCGACTTTCATTTCTATTAAAGGAAAAAGCGGTGAAAGAAAGAATATAGTTAAATAGAGGAGGGATTCAAATGAGTAATGTAAATCGTGTTTACTTATTAGCAAGACGTCCGAAAGGAATGCCTGTACAAGAGGATTTTTTATTAGAAACTAGAAAGCTACGATCGATTGAAGACGGTGAAATCCTTATCAAAACCAATTATTTATCAGTCGATCCATATATGAGAGGAAGAATGAACGGGGTAAAGACTTACGTCGATCCGTTTGAATTGAATGAACCATTGACAGGCGGAGTAATCGGTGAGGTTATTGACTCAAAAAATGAGCGCTTCTTGATTGGAGATATGATTGAAGGTAGTCTCGATTGGGCAGATTATTCGATATCAAGTGGGAAAGGGATACGTAAACTTGAAAACTATGGAGAAGTATCATTGACTACTGCTCTAGGCATCACTGGTATGCCTGGGTTAACTGCTTATTGTGGCTTGATGAATATAGGGAAACCGCAAGAAGGAGAAACCATTGTGATCTCCGGTGCCGCTGGAGCTGTAGGCTCTATAGTAGGTCAGATTGCAAAACTAAAGGGATTAAAAGTGGTAGGAATCGCAGGTTCAGAAGAAAAGTGTAGGTGGCTAAAAGAGGAATTAGGCTTTGATGCTGCTCTCAATTATAAAGAGGAATCATTCTATCAAAATTTAAAAGAAGCCTGTCCGAACGGAGTCGATATATATTTTGACAACGTCGGAGGAGAAGTATCCGACGCTGTGATGAGAAGGATTAATTATAAAGCTAGAATTCCGTTATGCGGTCAAATATCGATGTATAATGCAGAATCGCTGCCAATGGGTCCAAGAGTCGGGGGTCAGCTTGTCACAAAGAGTGCATTAATGCAGGGCTTTATTGTCAGCGACTATCGCAGTCAATTTAGAGAAGCAAGCGCACAGCTCATTTCGTGGGTAAAGGAAGGAAAATTAACGTATAAAGAGACAGTTATAGAAGGATTAGAAAATGCCCCCAATGCCTTCATCGGCTTATTTAAAGGGGTGAATATAGGAAAACAGTTGGTAAAGGTAATTTAATTAACGTTATTGTAGGTGTCCAAAAATTTAGATGAGTACTAGCCATATTGGTCCTTTAAGTGTGATTGAATATCCTAAGTCTGAGCATAAAGATAGAAGTTTTTAAGAAGGGTTTGTCGCAAGCAGGTTTCGTTTTTTGAAGAAATGGAAGGTATTCTAAGTAATAGTGACATGCATGCGGAAACGCACTGTTTGTTTTAGAATATATTTAGACTATAGATTTCAGTTGTCAATGAAAACATTATGTTAATGAGTGGAAGGGAAGTCGTTTATTATGAAGAACAGTTGAGGGATGGCAAGGCTACCTGCTTGTTGGAGTATAAGTCGTCCAGTTTCAATCGTTCATTTTTCTAAGTGTAAAACCGCTCATATTGAATTAGAGAGGATATGTTTGAAATGGAAGTTAAGAATTTAATTAGAGCTAAGACAAGGCAGGAATTGAGAGATTGGCTTGAGGCGAATTCAAATACTGAAAGATTTTGTTGGGTAATCGTAAGCATGAGTGAACAATCAGGAGTGATCCAGTATCTAGATGCAGTTGAGGAAGCGTTATGCTTTGGTTGGATTGATGGAATAAAGAAAAAAATATCAGATACTGAATTAGCTCAAAGGCTTTCCCCAAGAAAGAAAACAAGTAATTGGACAGAATTAAATAAAGAAAGAGTAAGGAGATTAGATAAATTAGGTCTAATGAAAGAGGAAGGGCTGAAAATTCTCCCTGATATGAGACCGGAATCTTTTACTATAGATAAGGATATTGAAGCGCTTCTGAAAGAAGACGAACAATTATACGAGAATTTTATTAACTTTCCGGAACTATATAGAAGAATTAGAATTGATACGATTCAAAGCTATAGAAACGAACCTAGTATTTTTAATAAAAGGTTAGAAAAGTTTATTGTAAATACAAGAGAAAATAAAATGTATGGCCAGTGGAATGATAATGGTCGCTTGCTCAATGATTAGAAAAGCGAATATGCGATATTCATTGTATCCTTTATTTTAACAAGCGATACTATAAAAATGGAGCTTTCTAATGTAACCAACAGAATCATCATAACATGATATTTCTTGTTTTTCTTTTGCTTCCTGTAATGGTACAGGATAATTGAAAATGGAAGTAACAAGTAAGAGCTTGATAAGTCCAAGCTCTTTTTTATGTTTCCACTTATTGATGAAGTTAAAAAATTCGCTCATTTTAATGCAGTAGGAGAGGGGTCTGACAAACCTGATCAGAGTGACTATAAAGCCATTTCTCTTGTCAGTAATGATGACAGATGTTCGACGAAACTTCTAAAAATAGAAAAGTAAGTAATGCTATAATTGTCTTTAACAAGAACATTCACAATATATTTTCAAAAGGACTCATGGTTAACGATTTACTCCATGTTATATTAATTTGTTAATGAACTTTGTGAGCAATCAGGATATGATAGATATTTTAGTAGATGCCGTTATTTTCTCCCGCTTTCTAAATTAATGAGCAGGGTTACTTTAAAACATGTTTAATGGCTAAAGTTTGCGATTATGGGTTTAAAAAAATATTCTTTGATATCCAAGCGTTCACATCTTCATGGCAGGGCAACACAGTTTGAACATAATTCCAAAGCTTCAGTCTGTTACTTTAAAGACACAGATAGTGTAACTTTAATTGGAGAGGTCAAATTTGTCGAGGATGCAGCATTGAAAGAAAGGTTATGGTCAGAATCAGATCGTCGGTTTTTTAGTAAGGGGATTGCTGATCCGGAATTTAGATGACTTAAATTTACGACATTAGAGGCATCTTTTGGATTCAAGGGCAAATTCAGAACTTGTTAATATAAAAAAGCTGAGTCACATTGATGGTAGATGAGGTGTGTTCCGTTAAAAGGATGCTTTAAAATGTGAGGTGAGGATATTGTGACAGACAAAAAAATTACAGTACAATTTACGCTGCTGACCTTTTGTATCGCCTATCTTGTGTCAGGTGCTTTGATTGCTCTTGGACCATTTGGATATTCGGTTCACAATTGGGTTTACACATTCCAGCAATTCTTGATGAATATTCCTTTTGCAATCTATATTTTGTCGCCTGCTATTGCTTCTTATGTCATTTTGAAGAAAAATAAACAAATAGCAGGTTTTAAGGAATGGTTGAAAACGGTTTTCTACGTCAAAAACAATATATTTGTCTATTTCTTTGTTTTTGCAGGGCTTGCACTGTACTTCTTGATCCATATTGCAGTTTCAGACCACACGGAAATGGTGCTTCCATTTTATACGTTTTTTCTTTCGCTGCCTGGTAATCTCATTATTGGCGGCTTAGAGGAAGCTGGCTGGATGTACATATTGCAGTCTAAACTCGCCAAAAAATACGGATTTGTTGTATCTTCTGTTTATACTGGGATTATTTGGACTGTATGGCATATCCCTCTTTTCTTCATTGCGGGGACGAATCACGGTGAAGGGCTCATTAACTTTTGGATGTTTGTAGTTCAACTCATGGCTTTTCGGTTTTTCCACGGAGCAATCTACAAAATTTCAGGAAAAGGCTTTGTCTTTATGTCCGTATTATTCCATACCATGTTCAATGCAGCATCCCCTATTTTTGGCACCATGACGATGACATGGCCGGGAACTATTGCTGCAAACGCTGCGATTGTTCTTGTTTCAATTTTGACCGTTGTGATATACGAAAAAAAGACAAAGCGAATAGTATAGCGATAATATACAAGTTTGAAAGCTTTCGCATGGTCGTAATACCGCTGGTTTACCCACCTTTTATAATGATTTGACAATGTCCAATACTGCCCTTAGCTGTATGCCAATTAAGTCAAGCATTATTTGTAATAAGAGTGTCAGCTTATTCAGGACGATAGATACTTAACAAAATTTTCGGAGAGTTACGATGACAATGGATTTATGTACAATTGGTTTTTCACAAAAAAATTTACGGACTTTCGTAGAGTTATTAGAACGTAATCATGTAGCTAAGTTAATAGATATCAGACTAAATAATACTTCACAGTTATCGGGTTATTCAAAAAAAGATGATTTACAATATATTATGGAATTAAGAAAGATTGAGTATGTTCATGAACTTCTTCTTGCACCAACGGATGATCTAGTAAAGGCGTTTAGAAAAAAGGAGATTTCTTCAGATACGTTTGAAAAAAGATATTTAGAATTGCTAATTGAACGCAATATAAAAGAAAAAATAGATGAGATAATAGGCAACAAGACAGTATGTTTACTTTGCAGTGAGCATAAGCCTCATCATTGCCATCGGAGAGTGCTTGCTGAATACATTAAAAAATATCGTAAAGATGTTAATATCATTCATTTGATGTAGATTAATGACCATTGCTAAATGAAGAAGAGTTAATGGTACAGCACAACCTTATTAGTAAATGTACGACTCTCGTGTTCCAAAGAATTTAAAGTCTCCTAAAGATTATTAAAAAACCTGAATTTGTTTACGGTAAAACTGAAAATGTAGGAGTGAAACTTCAACATGCAATATGATGCAAAGAATGCTGAAGAATATTTGGAAATGCTTGAAGACGATTGGAGAAAAGAGAAACTGCTCGCAATTCGACAAATGATATTTACATACGCATCTGAACTAGAAGAAGTTATCCGCTATAAAATGTTGAATTATGGTAAAGACGACAACTATATTTTTGCTTTAAATGCGCAAAAACATTATGTCAGTCTCTATGTGGGTACAATAGAAAAAATCGAAAATGCAGAAACCCTACTAGCGGGCTATAGTTATGGGAAAGGCTGTATTCGCATTAAAAAATCAATAATGATGGAAGATACGGGATTGGAACAATTTATTCACAAAACCGTTGATATGTGGCGTGCCGGTGAAGATACAGCTTGTTAGCCTAAAGGCTGGGGTTTTTTGAGTTCAGCAGTATAAAACAATACTGCCAGTGAGACGATAAGTGGTGTAATCATGCAATACCTGGAAAAAAAGATATAAGATTCAGAATTTAAGTAAGTGGGGGAACTTAAATGATTAATAAAATTGGGAAAATTACTATCTATGTAGAAGACCAAGAACAAGCAAAAGCGTTCTGGTTAGAAAAACTTGGCTTTGTATTAAAGCTAGAACAACCAATGGGATCTAATGCGACTTGGATTGAAGTAGGCCCTAATGAGGATGAGTTTACCACGTTAATTCTTTATTCTAAATCATTAATGGAGAATCAACAGCCATCTAAAGTTGCTCATCCATCTGTTCTCTTTAGTACTACTGATATTGAAGCGGCTTATGAGGATATGAAGCAAAAGGGCGTAAAGGTGGAGGAATTATTAAAAATGCCGTATGGAAGTATGTTCGTTTTTTATGATCAAGATGGAAACGAGTATATGTTAAGGGAAGATAAATAATCATAAGTATCAGTTCCCCTAATCTGCTGATGTATGATGGAATTGTGGAACTCACCTATTAGTAAATTTATCTTTCGCCCAACTCGTTGACCAATCGTCTTTGACATTCTTTGAGATTGTAGGGCTTTTTTGGAAATACACTTGATTTAGTGTTAATTAAATAGAAATAACAATTTTAATAAAATAGGTTAGTCTAATCAGATAAAAAGAATCAACCGGTTAGACTATGTATCTTCTTTTGCAAAATTTTTAATAATGAATTTTAGTTAAGACTCATTCGATTTTGAAATGAGTCTTTTTACATTAAAAACAGGTTTTTTTTTACAGTTGTTGAATATTTATATATAGTGTTTGAAAATGGAGGGAACCTTTAACTAATAATGGTAAAAGGGAAACTATTGATAGAATAGATTGATAAATACATATTGAAAAAAGAAAAATAATAACTAATATGTTCTTCAAAATTGAATAGGAGGATAAAATGAAACGCGAAATTAATATATGGATGCTTCTTATTGTAATTGTCGCTGGAGTAATAATAGGTGTAAATGCTAATAATCCATCAAAGATATCTTCAACTACTTCAGATACTTTAGAAAATAAAAACTATGAAAAGTTAAATAGTGATAACCAACATGTGCAACAAGAAGAGGCGATTAAAAAAGCACTTGATATGTACATGAGTGAAAACTTCTATCGATATCATAAAACAACTTGGTTTGATTCTGTTTCCGGTACAGATGCTGTTATAAATGAATATGGCAAAACTTTTATTATTCAATCTAAAGGAAAAGAATATGAGCAAGAGGCAGAAAAATTTTATAGTGCAGTACTTGGTTTTTTTAATGCAAAAACAACCGATCCTAAGTATCTGGTTGATAATGTCATTTTAATAGATCAGGATTTCAATATTTTAAGAGAAACAAAAACTATTCATTGATGATGTTTGATTGTTTATTTAAATACTGAGGCTAGAAAGACGAAAACAATGGTTTTTGACTATTTCTTAAGCAGTACCTTGAATTAAGTTTTTGGCTTTTGATATTTAAAAATGGATCAATGCAAAGAAAGAGTTGTAAAGGAGCTTTATGGAATCGGAATGGTAATTTTTTTTTATAAAGCCCTGTATTATAAATGGACAGTGTTTATAAAATTTTTTTAAATAAAATTAAAGAGGGCGATTTTATGAAATTAGTTCTTAGCAGAAAAGGATTTGACTCTGGGAGTGGAGGATGTTTGTCCCCATATGACCATGACTCAGGGCATTATATATGGTTTCCAATACCTGAGAAAGTAAATAGTTACTCAAATCAGATTCGATATACAGATATACTTGTAAAAAATGAATATCTTTGTAACCTAAAAGGTTCTAATTTAAGCGAAGTATATAAAAGCTTCAAGGGGAAAGACCAGGTAAAGTTACGAAAAAACGAGTATGCTTCTATTGATGATCCTAATTTATTTACTCATTTCGATCCGATGTTAGGAAAGCCTCCTTGGTTAGTGGAAAATAAGAATTTTATAATTGGTAAGGGGTTTGGACAATTTAATGCTGCGCCTCATCTGGAGAATCACAATGTAAAAGATGGATCCATTTTTCTATTCTTTGGTGGGTTTCAGTCAACATCCAATAAAATAGTATCTGGCCATTATATTTACGGGTGGTTAAAGATAAAGAAAAGAATAGAGACTTATATGGAATGTAAAGAAATCATCGAACCATACAACCTCGAACATCATCCTCACATCACAGAAGCCGCTTTTAAAAGAAACCAGAAGAATTATATTTTTTTACCCGATCAATGGTTATTTGAAGACTTAAATATTCCAGGCTGCGGTTATTTTATTACCTTAAATGATGATTTATTACTCTCATGCAGTAAGGAATCTAATAAAGCTACTTGGAAATTGCCAATCTTTTTTTATAAGAATCTTACACAGGTCCACCAAAAGACCTGGCAAATTGAACAGGAAAAATTTTGTACAGTGAAGACAGGTATTGGTCAGGAGTTTGTAACACATCTGTCCAAAAAGGGAGAGGAATGGGTGAGAGAGCTATTCTTGAAAAATCAAAATAATATTTACCGTCATAAAATTCATGCAGAAAGTGGGGAGAAAGAAATGGACTTTCAAGATTATTTAATGCAAAAACATATTCTTAAAAAAGGAGAGAGGCAGTTAAAATCTGTTTCTGTACAACAGTACTTCAATAGGCTAGAAAGCATGCGTCGACACGGCATATATAACGAAGAGGATCTGATTGATGATATCTTGGTTAGGAAGATTCAAGAACATTATAAGGATTGGAAAACATATTTGAAAACGGTGGAGCATTACATAAATTATAAAACTATTAATCAATGAAAAAATATATAGGAGGCAGGTTAATGGGAGATTACTTTGTGCGAACTGATGGTCCAGAGTCATGGAGAAAATGCCTTGCTAATCCTGATAAGCAGTGGAAAAGTGGATATTCGGCTTACGAATTGGCTTATTGCTGGGAAGGAGCCACGAAACTACCAGCTTGTGTTGAAAGAGTATTCAAACAAAGTGAGTTACCAATATTCAAAAATGTAGAAGTATTATTTGGATTTCCAGAGTACAAAGTGCCTTTACCTGGTGGGAGGGCAAGCTCTCAAAACGATCTTTTTATTCTTGCCAAGTCAAATGCTGAACTATTAACGATTATGGTCGAAGGAAAGGTTTCAGAGCCTTTTGGAGTAACTGTGGAAACTTGGCTGGGGAATCATCCTAGTAAAGGGAAGAGAAATAGACTAGATTCAATACTCGAAATATTAGGTTTGCAAGAAAAACAAGTGCTTAAAATAAGGTACCAATTATTACATAGAGCAGCATCTGCGATGATGGAGGCCGCTAATATGACTGCCAAGCATACACTAATGCTTGTTCATTCATTTAGTGAAACTGGAAAATGGTATTCAGACTATGCAGAGTTTGTTAAACTATTTCATCTATCTCCTACGAAAGATAGCATAGTGGGCCAAGTACAAATTCAAGGTATAAATCTTTATTTTGGTTGGGTTACTGGAAGAAAAATAAGTACTATTGATTGATTTGAAAAAACTACTTTATTTATGGCAGAGAAAAGATTAACGAAGCAAATCGTTTTGGTGAATTTGATTTTATCACTTGCAGCTACAGTTACGTTAGGTACTACAATGGGAATCAAAGGAGGCATTTCAAGAAATAATGGAGAATTGATACAGCAAATCGGAGAGCTATTATAACTGTTCAATTCTTCCGAGAAGTAAACGGTTATGAAAGTGACGATAAATCGAGGTGGAAAATAATGAGAAAAGAAGAGTTGGAGCCGCAATTCACATCATTATTTACAGAGATTAAAAATCAAGGATTTTTCAATGGTGTGGTACTTGTAGCTGTTGAAGGGAAAACAGTGTTATGTGAAGCGATAGGGAGAGCGGAATACAATGATGGGAACGGGCGCCATTTGACGAGGGGTTCCATGTTCGAACTGGCTTCTGTATCCAAACCAATTACGGCTTTAGGTATTGTCCGTTTGCAACAACAAGGGAAGTTGAATTGGGATGATCCCATTGCTAACTGGATTCCTGAACTGCCGTATCCAGGAATTACAGTACGACATTTACTCAGTCATACATCGGGTTTACCTGATTATATGGAGTTATTTGCAAACAAGTGGGATCCTATGCGTTATGCTTACAATGAGGATGTGCTGCGTATGCTGATTGAGCATCAGCCTGAGCCGTTGTTTGCTCCTAATGAGAGTTGGCTGTACAGCAACACGGGTTATATTTTGTTAGCCATCCTCATCGAGCGGATTAGTGGTCAGAGTTACGGCGACTTTTTGGACGAACAAATCTTTCAACCTCTCGGGATGAAGCGAACGCAGGTCTATAATCGCCGAGTCGATCCAAGGAATGTTCCAGATGATTACGCTTTTGGGTATGTTTATAGGATTGAACATGGGTATGTTTTGCCTGATGAAATTCCGGAACTGAATTATGTAAAATATTTAGATGGGTTACAAGGGGATGGGATGGTCAATAGTACCGCTGATGATTTATTGCGACTGGATAGGGGCCTGTATGCTGATGATTTCTTTAATTCGAGTGTGCGCCAGTTGATTTTTTCTCCAGTTACAATGAATAATGGTGAGACATTTGATTATGGAATGGGCTGGCTGCTTGAGGATGATGAGCGACTTGGGAAAAGCGTCTACCACAGTGGAGGTTGGCCAGGATACTCTACATTACTTAAACGTTACATTGACCGTGATCTCACATTAATTATGCTGCAAAATGGCGAGCGGGATCATGCTTACACACAGCAGTTGGTGAATAGCATCGAACAGATTTTAAGTGGGGAGGCTTACACGGTACCAAAGCCTTTAGAGAATAAGAAAATCATTCCACTAGATCTGAAGAAGGCTGGGACATTGCTTGGAAAATACAGATTTTCAAATGAACAGGGAGATATTTTTGATGTAGATGTATTTGTAGAGCAGGATAAGTTATATTTGAAGATGGGAAATGGAATGGTGCTAAAGTTGTTACCATTATCATCAACACGCTACTATGAGGAACAAACGGCGACAGAACTTGAGTTTCATAGCGATGAGGGTGACGAGGGGATGCGACTAATTTGGCATTCAAATGCTGAGCCGGAGATAGCGGAGCGGGTAGTTATGGATTAAGGTAAAAAAAGTTCTCTTATAGGCAGAAACTCTTAAATGAGAGGTTCTGTCTTTTTCTTAATTTATTAGATTCGGTGAGTCTATGAAAGAGAATTCTCCTACCATGGATGTAATAAGGGTAATAGGTGTACTTACCAATCCTTTCTGTTGTACAGGGATTGCAACAATGGATTCAATAGACTTAGAGAGAAGATTTCCACACACAAATTCTCTTTTAATTTTGCAGTCGTTGCACTGTGAGACTTTATAATGCTAGTATGATAGAGGAAGTGTTAGTAACGATAATAGCAGTTTAAAAGAGAATGAGGTGTTTATGTGGAGAAAAAGAAAGAAAAAAATGAACTATTCGAATGGATAAAAACAATAGGGATTGTGTTTGTTTCCGCATGGGGCATTCACTTTTTTCTATTTGAACCGATTGAAGTTAATGGTGCCTCAATGATGCCTACATTTGAAAATGGAGATAGAGTTGTGGTCGATAAAATAGGCCCCCAATTAACGGATTATGAGAGATTTGATGTCGTTGTATTTGAAGCAAAAAAAGATACTAATTATATTAAACGTATTATTGGTATCCCTGGGGACCGCATTGTTTATGAAAATGATGAGCTTTTTATTAATGGTGAGAAATATGAAGAACCTTATTTAGAAGAATATAAAGATAGATTAAAGGACAGCGGTACTTTTACTGAAGACTTTACATTAGAAGAGTATTTAGGTGAAGAAGTAGTGCCAGATGGATACTTTTTTGTCCTAGGAGATAATCGCCGGAATAGTACTGATAGTCGAGATCCAAGTGTAGGATTTGTATCAAAGGATAAAATATTGGGAACTGCAAAAGTCGTTTTCTTTCCCCTAGATAATTTAAAAATCATAAAATAATAAAGTGCTATGAGTGAGGCAATGTTGTTATTGTCTACTTTTGTTCGTATTTTGTGGATGTACATAATGAAATCGATTATAAAAAAATCGATGTTTTTTGACTGCATTTTTGCGAGTATTATGAGCCGTGTAAGTAAGGAATGTAACGACTCCTTACTCACACGGTGTTTTTAATTTGATATTGGAATCTTCCTGAATACAATTGATCCTTCAAGCGCCCGAAATTTCTTAGAAAATTTCTGTTTCCACTCTTCCTTATGTTGGAGATGGTAAGGAAGAGTAAAGTTAAAATTGATTCAATTTAACCCGATAGCGCATTAAATCCTGAATTTGAGGAATAGGTAAGGGTGGGTTCAAATGCATTATTATCTTAGGACTTATCGGTTATCTTGATTTCATTGCGTATGTGGAGAAGGACAGCGGATTTGTTGACAGCGAAACTAAATGAGGATATTATAGACAAGTAAAGTCTCTTTTTAAAAGGTGGTGGAACAATGAAATATTCTCGGGCTACAGATTATGCGTTACATACTATGCTTTTCCTCGCTCAGGCTACTCCGAGAGAAACGATTAGTGTTCATAAATTAGCGGAGCGACAAAATGTTTCTCCTACCTATCTTTCGAAAATATTAACGAAACTTGTTAAGGCAGGAATGATTGAGTCCTTGCCAGGGGTGAATGGTGGCTATAAATTGAAAAGCAATTGGGAGAACATTTCGTTTCTAGATGTGATTCATGCTATTGAAGGTTCTGCTTCTTTGTTTGATTGCAGTTTCGACCATGGTCCGCAATGCCCAATTCAAAGGGTAGTTGAGCAAGCAGAAAAGAAGATGGAGGATTACTTAAAAAGTATGACGATAGCAGCTCTTGCAAAAGAAGCTCAATGCTGATAAATTTTTTTACTATCATTAAGGACAAAAGGAGTCTTTAAACTCTTTGAATGGATTAGTTAGATTGTTTGAAATAAAAGGAAGAGGTGTGTAGCAATGTTAAAAGATATTTATAATGAATTCGCTTGGGAAAAAGCTTGGAGAGAGGATCGATCGACAAGTGTAAATACGATGAAAGAAGGGGGGATAGAGCCGACACGCGCTTTTGATTCAATTGCTCAAAGGTACAATGAGCAATCATTTAGCGAAGAGGGTAAAATGCGAACAGAGCGAATTATCGGTTGGCTGGAAGACCAAGGAGTAGATTTTAATGGAGCCTCTGTATTGGACATCGGCGCAGCGTCCGGCGGATTTTCCATTCCCTTTGCGGAAAGGGGAGCGCAAGTGACAGCCGTTGAACCTTGTCTCCCATTTGTGAAACTGTTAGAGGAAAACAGCAAAAAGTGGGCTAAGGATAATGTAGAGATAGTTGAGGGTGCTTTTGAAAATATTGATATAAAACAGCAGGGATGGGAAGGGGCCTTTGATGTAGTATTCGTGTCTATGTGTCCAGCGATAGTGGATTGGGAGAGCGTAGAGAAAGTATTGAGTTGCGCCAGGAAGTATTGTTATATTAGTCTGTCAGCAGGTCCAAAGGAGCATAGTCTTATCGATGAATTATTACCGCTTCTAAAAAGTCCTTACAACAAACCCAATAGTGCTGAGATGATGTATTTGATGCAGCTGCTTTTACTGAAAGGGTATGCATTTCATTCGCTTGTCACTCGAGAAATGAAAGTCACTGAGTTGTCTCGAGATGCCGCTATTCAAGAGGTTTTGAACTGGTTAAAAATTTATAAACTTCCTATAAATGAAGAAACACATCGTATCATTGAAGATTATTTGGATCAATATGATTCAAGTAACAAAATAACGATTCACCAGGGAGGACGATTCGGTAAGGTACTTATTAAATTGCAAGATCAAAGCATGAAATTCGCAAAAAAAGATTGAGAAGAAAAAACATGTTTTTTTTAGCGAGGAGTTTTTGAGTACATTATAAATCATCTTCTAAATCTAATCGTTATACATTTAATCGCATTTTGGGCCAAGACAAGAAATGAAATGCTTAGAAAACACCTGGCTATGCCGGGGGTTCCAGAGAGCTTAAAGCGTGGTAACAAAAAACCTCACTTCATGGTAGGATAAAGTTGGTTTCTCGACCACTTTATCTCACGCATGAAGGAGGTATGCCCTGATGAAGGACATGAATAGTTTAGCACACACAACATGGAATTGTAAGCATCACATAGTATTTGCACCAAAATACAGAAGGCAAATGATCTATGGAAAATACAGAAAGAGTAACAGAAATACAATAATATGAGTATGAATGGTTTCCTCAAAAATGGGATAATTAGAATGTGGTAAAATCCTAATTTGAGAAAAAATTTTAAGAACCGCTTTTAATTGTGGTTCTTTTTTTAATTGTTCTATAAGAGTTCATCATAAAGCTAGCAAACTAGACCAGCCCCAATTTATGCCGCTTTTCCATATTTAAGTGAGATGCAATTATATTAAAGAATTCGGGCTACGTGGACAAATTGCACAACATTTTAAAGGATTATTTGATGATTTGTCTAATGTTATGTAAGTGGTATCATTATACGATAAATTTAAAATATTCTGTATATTAAAAATTGAAAGTTCTTTTATTTGAGTTCAGTTGCTGGCAAAGGAGGTTGTGTAGTTTTAATAAGCACAGAAGGTTGTGGAGGAAAACTAATTAGTTTGATCTATTGAATTGAAGGGGGAGAAACGGGAATGAAGCATAGCCAGATTGATCAAAATGATCCAAGGTTTAAAATAGCTAACAAAGAAGCATTAATAGGGGTTGCTCTCGTTGTCATCAATTTTATATGGTGGTATGGCTTCGCATACGGGTTAGGTTCTGTTCCTCCTGAAGAATATACATATGTCTTCGGGTTGCCGGCATGGTTCTTTTACAGTTGTGTTGTGGGGACGCTGTTAATGATTGTCCTTGTAATCATTGTTGTAAAAGGGTTTTTGACGGAAGTAAGTTTTGAGGAAGAGGAGGAGAATAGATGAACTGGCAAGTAATGTTTCCATTAGTTATTTTTGTGATTTCAATATTTGTTGTCGGTTTTTGGTCCTCCCGTTATCTCAAGAATTCTACTAATTTTTTGCAGGAATATTTCCTTGGAAGCAGGGAGTTAGGTGGTTTTATTTTAGCGATGACGATGGTGGCTACATATGGTAGTGCGAGTAGTTTTATCGGTGGTCCGGGTACTGCGTATACTCAAGGATTGGGCTGGGTTTTGCTCGCTATGGCCCAAGTAGCGACAGGTTATTTTACGTTATTAATTCTTGGGAAAAAATTTGCCATATATGCTCGTAAATATAAGGCGATCACGCTTATTGATTTTTTAAGAAGTCGCTATAACAACAATAAATCTGTTTCAATTTTAGCTGCATTTAGCATTATTATCTTTATCTTTTCTGCAATGGCAGCCCAATGGGTTGGCGGGGCTAGATTAATTGAATCGATAACAGGTCTCTCGTATACCTCTGCTCTGTTTATTTTTGCAATCTGTGTCATTATCTATGTCATTATCGGTGGCTTTCGTGCTGTCGCTGTAACCGATACAATCCAAGGGATCGTAATGCTTGTAGGTACATTTATTATTTTAATTGGCACTATTATAGCGGGTGGTGGTATTTCGAATATTATGGCAGAACTTGTTTCGGAAAATCCAAATCTCGTAACTCCGTTCGGACATGATGGTGGTCTCACTCCAGCTTATGTATCTTCCTTCTGGATTTTAGTCGGTGTTGGGGTTGTTGCGTTGCCGCAGGTTACGGTTCGGGCAATGTCGTACAAAAGCTCAAAAGCTATGCATCGTGCACTTGTTACTGGAACGATTGTTGTTGGTTTTATCATGCTTGGGATGCATTTAATCGGGGTATTTGCAAGACCGATTCTTCCTGGCATCGAAGTTGGGGATACCGTTATGCCTATGATTACGATGGAAGTACTACCACCATGGCTTGCTGGCGTTGTACTTGCAGCACCACTAGCAGCGATCATGTCCACGGTGGACTCCCTTTTGTTATTAGTAAGCTCCGCAGTAGTAAAGGATGTGTATTTAAATTTCATCAAACCGGAAGCAACGAATAAACAAATAAAACAAGTTAGTTTCAGTGTGACCACGGTATTAGGAATCTTAGTGTTTGCGATCGCATTAAGTCCACCGGATTTATTAATTTGGTTGAACCTATTCGCATTTGGGGGCTTACAGTCTGCATTTATATGGCCGGTCATAATGGGGCTCTATTGGCAACGTGGAAATGAACATGGTGCACTTGCTTCAATGATTGTTGGTGCTTCCTCCTATATTATTATTCATAATTTTGCGCCGAATATGATGGGTGTTCATTCTGTTGTATTTCCAATATTATTTTCACTCATTGCATTTGTCCTTGTTAGTTTCTTGACTAAAAATTCCTCATTTAGCAGTACGAATAAATTACATGCTTAAAAATATAGAGGTGGAGAATTTAAAAGAGATGTGTGAAAAAAAGCATCATCTAATAGCGTGTATCCACCTTTCGAATTTTTTATAAAGAAAGGAGCATAACATGCCGTCAATTAAACAATCTTATGTAAATAGAAGTGTTAGAGATCGAGAGGAAGTGATTGAATTAACGAAAAAACTAGTGCAAATTTCGAGTGTGTATCGACCTGGTATTGAAGGAGGAAACGAAGAAAAAGTTGCAAATTTCGTTGCCCAATATTTAAGAGAATTAGGCATTGAAGTTCATGTTGAAGAGGTTGAGCCAGGACGACCAAATGTCATTGGAATCGTTGATTCGGGTAAGCCAGGTCCGACGTTGTTATTTGAAGGTCATACAGATGTAGTTACCGAGGGAGATCGGAAGGCATGGTCATATGATCCGTTTGGAGCAGTTATAGAGAACGGGCGCATGTATGGCAGGGGAACGAATGATACGAAAGGAAATCTGGCATGTATGATCACAGCAACTCATTCCCTTTTAAGAGATCAAGAGGAATGGTCAGGGAAAATCATTCTTTGTATTCCATGTGATGAAGAGGGAATGATGATTGGCATCAAGCATTTTATTAGGCGAGGTTGGGCGGAAAATGTAGATGGAGCGATCATTTGTGAACCGGAAGAAAATCAAGTATGCGTGACTCAGAAAGGTGCGATGCGCATCATTATCCGTGTCTTTGGAAAAATGGCTCATGGTGCTATCCCACTCAGTGGAATTAATCCGAATACGCGAATGGCTAAGATCATTTGTGCATTGGATGAGTTTGAACAACGTGAAAAAGAGAGATTAGGCTGTCATCCGCAACTTGGCTGGCCGAGCATTACCCCTACTATTCTCCAAGCACCAGTTAGAGGAGAAGCGCAAATCAATGTAGTTCCTGATCAGTGTATGACAACACTTGATGTCAGAACTGTTCCAGGGCAGGAACATGAAACCATCAAGAAAGAAATTCAAAGTATATTGGACCGGATTGCCAAGAGAGACGAGGACTTTAAGGCAGAGTTCGAGGTCATTGAGGATCGCCCTTGGACGGAAACGAGTAAGGACGAACCTGTAGTTCAGGCTGTTGCAAAAGCTTATGAAACCGTAACAGGGAAAAAGCCAATTTACAATGGAGTCCCTGGTGCAACAGATGGAACTTTCCTGCATTTGGCCGGAGTCCCAATTGTGACAACCGGTGCTGGAGATCGGGAAGTTCCACATCAAATTGATGAAAATGTGGATATAGATGAACTGGTAGAAACCACTGAAATCTATCGGACAGCCGCATTGCTGTTTTTAAATCGAGAAGTAAGCAAGTGAGGAGAATATGGATATGAAGGATTACAAAATTGCGGTTATTCCAGGAGACGGAATTGGACCCGAGGTGATGGAGGAAGCTTTGAAAGTGCTGGAAGTGCTAGAAAAGCAAGATTCCACATTTACATGTCACACTGATATTTATCAATGGAATTCCGATTATTATTTACAGCATGGCAGGATGATGCCGAAGGATGGCATTGAAACGTTGAAAAACTATGATGCCATACTGTTTGGTGCCATTGGTGATGAACGTGTTCCCGATGAAATTACCATTTGGGATTTAATTATGCCGATTCGTAAACAATTCCAGCAATATATTAATCTTCGTCCAGTAAAAAAACTAGCTGGTATCCAAACAAGATACGATGATGTGAATATAGATTTTGTCATTGTTCGCGAAAATGCTGAAGGGGAATATTCGAACAGCGGTGGAAGCCTTTATCAAAGAATGGACCAAGAAATGGCGATTCAAAACACGGTTATAACTCGGAAAGGGACAAAATTAGCTGCTCAGTTTGCCTTTGAATATGCTGTTAAACAAGGAAAGAAAAAGGTAACAAGTGGAACGAAATCAAACGCTGTTATTCACACAATGAAATTATGGGATGAAGCAGTCCAAGAGGTAGCACGGGAGTTTCCTGCAATTAAACTTGAAGAAAATTATATTGACGCTCTTGCCGCATACTTTATTCAGCGTCCTCATACATTTGAAGTCGTGGTCGCCTCCAACTTATTTGGAGATATTTTATCTGATTTAGGAGCGGCACTCGTTGGTGGGTTAGGGATATCACCATCTGCAAATTTAAATCCAAACGGGGATTTCCCATCAATGTTTGAACCAGTACATGGTTCGGCTCCTGATATTGCTGGTACAGGTAAAGCGAATCCAATCGCTCAAATTTGGTCGACAGCAATGATGTTGGAACATCTAGGGCGTAAGGATCTTTCAGACACGATTATGAATGCTATCGAACAAGTGATAAGGAATGGAGAAGTATTGACTCCAGATTTAGGAGGAACAGCTACAACTGCTGAGATGGGTCAAGCGATTATAGAGAGGATTTCAGCAAATAAACATAGGCGTTCTAAGGAAAGGAGTCTGTGAAGTGGAATGAATATGAAACTTCCATGATCTTTGAACAATAGAATGAAAGGGTGATAGATAATGAGACTTGCTGGAAAAACATTTATGATTACCGGTGCAGCAGGAGGAATGGGGAAGGTAACGGTTGCACGTTTTTTAGAAGAAGGAGCTAATATAGTGGCTTGTGACCTTTCATTTTCTGAGCCTTTTAAGCAGAACAAACAACTTTTGACTGTAGAAGGGGATCTGACGAATGAGAAAGATGTAGACCATATTACAGCTCAAACCATTGCTACATTTGGCAAATTGGACGGTCTCGTACATATGGCAGGGATTGCTCAAAAATCAACACCAGTTGAGGAAGTAACAATTGATGAGTGGAATCGCATAATGGCTATTAACACGACGGCGGTTTTTTTGATTAATCGTGCAGTGGTTCGAGCATTTGCCGAACGTGAAGGAGTTATCGTAAATGTAGCATCGATCTCAGCAGTCCGGCCCCGACCTGGTTTAAGTTCTTACATAGCATCTAAAGGAGCAACTGTTGCATTTTCTCAAGCATTAGCGATTGAATTGGCACCGAAAAATGTGAGAGTAAATGTTATCCATCCAGGACCAAGTGATACGCAAATGCTTGGACAGTTTGCTGCTGTGGGAGCAGATATAGAAAGAATGAAAGATGATGTATTTAAGCAAAGTGTTCCTTTAGGCAAGCTGATCGAACCTGTTGATATTGCTAATGCAGCAGTATATTTATGCTCCGATGAAGCGAGGATGGTCACAGGAACCGTCTTGCATGTAGATGGTGGAAGGGGTCTTTAAACTTGCATGAAACAAAGCCTGATTGGACAAAGTGTTTTTGGAAGGGAGCATGTAGACGTGAAAATGTTAAAAATGTACGTAAATGGGGAGTGGGTAGACAGCATCTCTGGAAAGACGATCACGGTTATAAACCCTTCAACTGGTGATGAAATCGCTAAAGTACCAATGGGGAACAAAGAGGATATTGATCATGCGGTTCGTTCGGCTCGGATGGCTTTTGAATCAGAAGGATGGCTGCAAAACTTTCGTCCACATGAAAGAGGATACGTATTGTTAGAGGTGGCAGCTAAAATACGTGAAATTAAAGATGAATTGGCGCAGTTGGAAGCGATTGATGTGGGAAAACCCCTTTCTCAAGCATATGCGGATGTAGAGGCCGCTGCAAGGTATTTTGAATACTATTCGGGAATGGCAGACAAAATTTTAGGAGAAACGATCCCGATTGAATATGGGATCATCGATTATACAGTTCGGGAGCCAATAGGCGTGACGGCACATATCATCCCGTGGAATTATCCAATCCAGATTATTTCAAGAAGTGTTGCAGCAGCAATCGCAACGGGCAATGCTTGTGTTGTAAAGCCAGCAGAGGATACACCATTAACGGCCCTAAAGCTAGCAGAAATTTTCTCAGAAACGAAGCTGCCGAAAGGGATCTTGAACATTATTACAGGCTATGGATATGAGGCAGGAGCAGCATTGTGTAAACACCATGACATCAATCATATTACTTTTACAGGTTCTGTAGCAACAGGGATGACTGTGATGAAAGCTGCAGCAGAAAACATCGTTCCGGTAACGCTTGAACTTGGCGGAAAATCGCCCAATATCGTTTTTAGCGACTGTGACGAAGAAGCCGCGATTGAATGGGTAGTTAAGTCCATTATTCAAAATGCAGGCCAAACTTGTTCGGCTGGCTCAAGACTTTTGGTAGAAGCGTCAGTTAAAGATCAGTTTGTAGCTAAAGTGGCTCGTCGAATGAAAGAGCTAAAAGTCGGTCCAGGTGTGGCCGATCCAGATATCGGTCCAATCTTATCACAAAAGCAATTTGAGAGAATTGAATCTTTTATTGAAACTGCAAAAGCCGAAGGAATTACGATATTAACAGGGGGAACAGCAGTGGAGATAGAAGGTTGTGAAGGCGGATGGTACTTCGCTCCAACGGTATTGGATCAGATCGATCCAGACTGTAAATTGGCTCAGGAAGAGATTTTCGGACCTGTATTATCTGTTTTTAGTTTTGAAACAGAGGAAGAAGCGCTTGAGCTTGCCAATAATACGGAATACGGATTGGTGACGGGGATCTGGACAAATGATGTGAAGCGAGCCCATAGACTAGCCAATAAAGTCCGCAGTGGCCAAGTCTTTATCAATAATTATGGTGCAGGCGGTGGCATCCAAATGCCATTTGGTGGATACAAAAAGAGTGGCTTTGGCAGAGAAAAAGGGCTTGAAGCATTAAGAAATTATACACAATTGAAAAATGTTGCTTTAAGGTATGACAAATAAACAGATGTTCTGTCTTAGATTCTGGCAGTATACCATTTATAAACGTGTTTTAGACGTGAGAAATGATTGAACGCATGCCTGTGGATAAATGGCATGCGTTTAGAGTCAGATTTGGTAGATTAAGTCGCTTTACTATGTTGGAAGTAATGCGCTTTTATGGCAACTTCAATCGCTGAGCGACTTGCTGGCTCCAATAGGTCGTTGCCAAGTAATTGCTGAATTTTTTCTAACCGATGGTAAAGGGTTTGTCTAACAATGAATAATTGTTCGGCCGCTTCTTTTTTTGAACCGAGGCAATCTAAATAAGTTGAAAGAGTGCGGAGTAAATCACTGTCATTCTCTTTATCGTAATTAATTAAAGGACCAATATGTTGGTCTATAAAAGCTGTTAATTCGTCTTTATCCTTTAGCTGAAAGAAAAGATGATGAATGCCGATATCTTCATAAAATGGAGAAGAAATGAGGTTGGCCTCTTGCAACCTTATACTTTTCTTTGCGTCTGAAAAAGAGTTTTTAAGTAAGGAAATGTCTGTATCCAATCGGCTAATGCCAAAAGTGTTTCTCTGTTGTTGTTTTCCAGATAGTAGGGAAATGATTTTTTTACTTAGATGCCGTAATTTGTTTTTGTTTTCAGCAATGGTTTCTTTTGTTTGCGAAAAACAAATTATTACAATTTGATTTTTTCTAACAGAAATAATAGGCACGAAATTTTGTTGAGAGAACAACGTTCTAATCGAAAGAGATAATTGTAGTTTTAATTCTTCCCACTCATTTGTCGATGTAACCAACTTCTCGAAATCGGTTTGGATAACAATCGTTCTAAATTGATAATCATTTTTAAAATGATTGGGAAATGGAAAAAGAGTCATTAATTCTTCAATTGGATATTTTTTTCCTTGAATGCAGTTTTGAACCACTTCATCTTCTTGATTAAGTTTTCTTTCCTCTATCGTTCGATTTCGTAATAAAATTTGTGCGATTGCAGAAGCGCAACGATCTAGAACAGATAGGGTGAACTCATTATCATCTTTAGAAGCAACTTCAAGGCATAAATGACCCCATACTTGTCCTAAACCAATACAAGGGTAAATAAGAATATCTTGGTTTTCAATGGTTTTTATCTCAGGCTCTTTCACTTGTTGTAATCTATAATAGTTTGATTGTAAGAGATTGTTGAAATGTTTGGTTTCCGGCGGATAGTGAAAGCTTTGTTCATCTTTAGACATAAAGATGACCTTTTTGTGAAGGTAGTTTGATAATCTTTGCAAAATTTTCAGTGTTCCATTATGAGTGAGTGATAAATTTGTAAATTCTTTTGCGATTTCATTCAGTTGATTTAACATCTGGTAGTGTTGATTGATGATTAATGTATGTAAATCTAGTGTAATGTCGACAAACTTAACGACTTTCTCAAAAATGATAATTGGGAAATTATCTTGATCCGCTAACTGTTTAATTTCGGGAGAAAGGGTATGAAAGTAAGAGCCTTTTTCTATACAAAGACAGCTCACATTCTTTTTCATGAGTAGCTCGTATGTTTTATGATTGCTTGAGGAATCAAGTTCTAGTCCTAAACCGGTAGTAAGTATTAATTCTCCTCCATTTAATAAAGACTCAAAGTCTTTCGTTTCAAGTATATGGGCCCATTTGATTTGTTTATCCAAACCACCTTCCCCAGCAAGTAGCTTCGCATATCGGAATGTTTCTCTGTTTAGTACATCCCGAACAGTAAGACTAAAATTGTTTTTCAACAGTAATCCCTCCCGTTTGTCTAAGGAAAATGGATAAGATTTAACAATGTGTAAAGTGAAAAAAGTGCAAATAGTCTGTAAATTTATTATTAAATAGACATTCCTTTGTGTCAATGGAAAGTAGACCGTGTCGTGATAAGAGTCAGTTCATAGAACGGGCGCTACTTAAACACATTACAAAGTGTAAAATCATTCGATTGGAGCTGAAAATGAGATGAGTGATATTGTGAAAGAGAATAGCAAGTCACTGGAAGAGAAAGACAAGAAGAACATTTGGCATCATATTACTCCGTATACAGAAAATCATTCACCGCTAATTGCATATGAAGGGCAAGGGTCTTGGATTACCGATCATCATGGCCATAAATATTTAGACGGTATGTCAGGATTATGGTGTGTAAATGTAGGTTATGGAAGGGAAGAATTAGCAATTGCAGCATATGAACAATTAAAAAAAATGGCGTATTTTCCGATGACACAAAGTCATGTACCTGCCATTGAACTAGCTGAAAAATTGAATAAATATTTAGATGATGACTATGTATTCTTCTATGGTAATAGTGGTTCGGATGCAAATGAAGTTGCATTTAAACTAGTGCGTCAATATCATGCTGAAAAAGGAACTCCTTCAAAATATAAGTTTATTTCACGGTATCGAGCCTATCATGGTAGTTCAATGGGGGCACTGTCCGCAACTGGTCAAGCGTTGAGAAAATATAAATACGAACCATTATCATCCGGTTTCCTTCACGTTGCTCCTCCCGATAATTTTAGAAGGCCTAAAGAGCTATCTGTAGAAGAATATAATTTGAAATGTGCGGAAGAACTCGAACAGAAAATCATATGGGAGCAAAAAGAGACCATCGCCGGGCTCATTATGGAGCCAATTATAACAGGAGGGGGGATGTTAATCCCACATAAGTGCTATGTTGAGAAAGTATATGAAATTTGCCAAAAGCACGATGTATTACTGATCATGGATGAGGTCATTTGTGGGTTTGGAAGAACAGGTAAAATGTTTGGGTTTATGCATTATGGTATAAAGCCGGATATTATTACGATGGCTAAAGGGATTACAAGTGCATATCTTCCATTGTCAGTCACAGCCGTAAGAAAGGAAATATATGAAGCTTTTAAGTCCAGTAATGAAACCAGCCATTTTAGACATATTAATACATTTGGAGGAAACCCAGCTGCCTGTGCGTTAGCAATAAAGAATATTGAAATTATGGAAAAAGAAAACTTAGTGGCAAGATCGGCAGTGCTTGGAGATAAATTATATAAAGGATTACAAGAGTTAGAGAACCATCCACATGTTGGAGACATTCGCCATAAAGGATTTTTAATGGGAATCGAAATAGTCGAGCATAAAGAAACGAAGGAGCCAGCAAACCCTACAAGGGTAAGTAAAATCATAAAAGAGTGCAGGGATTTAGGATTAATTATCGGAAAGAATGGAGATACCGTTGCAGGCTTTAACAATATTTTAACGATTTGTCCGCCATTATCCAGTACAGATGAGGATCTAAATTTCATCGTCAATGTGTTAAAAAAGGTATTTCAAGCAAACTCGTAATACTCAAGGAAAAGTAAAGAGGTGAAAGTAAATGACGGGTAAATTAAAGAATTTTATTAATGGGGAATGGAAAGAAAGCTGTGCTACACAATATCTTTCTGTCCCTAACCCTGCAACAGGAGAAGAAATAGCACAAGTACCTATATCTACTAAAGAAGATGTCCATCATGCTGTATCAGCTGCAAAGGAAGCTTTTAAAATTTGGAGCAAGACACCAGTTCCGAAACGAGCAAGAATCCTCTTTAAGTATCATCAATTATTAATGGATAACTGGAGTAATCTTGCAAAACTAATCACTATAGAAAATGGGAAAACCTATAAAGATGCATATGGAGAAGTACAAAGAGGTATCGAATGTGTTGAATTTGCCGCAGGAGCACCGAGCCTGATGATGGGGAAGCAGTTACCTGATATTGCAACGAACATGGAATCTGGAATGTATCGCTATCCAGTTGGAGTGGTAGGAGGAATTACTCCTTTTAATTTTCCAATGATGGTACCATGTTGGATGTTCCCATTAGCGATTGCTTTAGGAAATACATTCGTATTAAAGCCTAGTGAACGTACACCACTATTAGCTAATCGATTAGCGGAATTATTTAAGGAGGCAGGTTTACCAGATGGTGTCCTCAATATTGTACATGGTGCCCATGATGTGGTAAATAGTCTATTACAACATGAAGATGTCCCGGCTATTTCATTTGTAGGGTCACAACCAGTAGCGGAATATGTATATAAAGAAGCAAGTGCGAACGGAAAGAGAGTTCAAGCATTAGCAGGAGCAAAAAATCATTCAATCGTGTTACCTGATGCAGATTTAGATGCAGCTGTGAAGGAGATTATAGGCGCCGCTTATGGATCAGCAGGAGAAAGATGTATGGCTTGTTCAGTCGTTGTAGCGGTAGGTGAAGTGGTGGAGCCACTCGTGAAAAAATTAAAGGATTGTGCAGATGAAATTAGAATAGGTGATGGTTTAGAGGAGGATGTATTTTTAGGACCAGTGATTCGTCCTGAGCATAAAAATCGAACAGAAAATTATATACGATTAGGTGTTTCTGAAGGGGCACAATTAGTCCGCGATGGAAGTAAAGATGAAGCGTACCATCATGATGGCTATTTTATAGGACCAACGATCTTTGATCATGTAACGACTGATATGACTATTTGGAAGGAAGAAATATTTGCACCAGTCCTATCAATTGTTAGAGTGGAAAGTCTAGAGGCAGCCATTGCCTTAACAAACAAATCTGATTTCGGCAATGGGGCATGTATTTTTACGCAAAGTGGTCATAATGTTCGGTATTTTAGGGAGAATATTGAGGTGGGAATGCTCGGAGTAAATATTGGAGTACCTGCACCGATGGCATTCTTCCCATTCTCTGGCTGGAAAAACTCTTTCTATGGAGACCTACATGCTAACGGATCGGATGGGGTAGAATTTTACACAAGAAGAAAAATGGTAACGGCAAGATGGTAATTGCGAGGTGTAGTAGGTTTATATTTAACTAACTTTAGAAATGATTAGGCGATGATGAAAATAATGGCTAATCTTGAAGCGGGTAAAGGGGAGATTCGTAATCTCCTTTTTTTAGTTTGTCATAGTTTCGATTCTACTGATCCATGGAGAACAAGCTGGGGCAGAATAGGATATCGTTTGTCCTCATAGAACGGTTCAAGAGAATAGGGGAAGCTGGTAATGAACGTAGTTTGAGTTCATGAGGACAGAGAAAGCTAAAAAAGAGCGAAGCGTGTCCGCATGAAGGGTTCATTTAATAATTGTATGGCTTTATGTATTCTAGCACTTAAATAAAAGTTAAGAGAGTTCAAGAAAGAGACCTCTTGAATGTGAGTGGGATAGCGTAGTTTCGTAAAGGAAATATTGGTATATTAAGGAGCAACCTTTCAAGGGGGATATGCTCCGTACTGGCGAGGGTTCCCCGCGTGCAACAAATATTGGAAATACTGATTAACTTCACTTGGGGTTTTTATAGAAAGAAAACCATACGCTAGGTGTATTGTTCCGGGGAGTTTTCAGCAGTGTATTAAAAAAGCCCCTTCTAAGTTGCAAAATAAATTTTGGTTGGTTAAACCAAATTTATCTAGCTACGGGTACCTTTATGTCGTCTGATGTTAACAGTTTAGCACATACAAAATGGAATTGTTAGTATCACATTGTCCTTGCACCAAAATACAGAAGACAAATGATATATGGAAAGTTTAAAAAAGATAACGGACAATGGATGGATCCTCACATTTCTATCTCTGTTGTTTTATAATTCTGGAGAGGTTATTTTCCATGTTTTTCCTTTATGCGGATAAAGTGAGTGTGATCTACCTTGGTGACGAAAGTTTTAGAAAATAGCAGATTATTATGTTCAAAAAGGAAAGCACACATTTCAATTTTGTTTAAGCATTAGCGATATGTTAGCCTATCAAGTTATTTGTGAAATTTCGTCTATACGTGGCGTTTTGGCAACATGCATATTAGATCAAATACCTCGAGAAAATATCGAGAATACTACTTCGAATCCGTATTTTGTTAAACTGTTGCTACCCGCTGTTACTTACTTGAGTAGCAGAAGTTTTGCCAAATATCAGTTCGCGAACTGCGAAACGCCAGTAGCGATGGCAGTATAAATAATGAAGATGTATGTTACGACTTGCCGTAGTGGTTTAGCGGATGTGAGAAGTAACAGTGCGAAAAATCCACGGTGTCGTTAATATTCACTGTGGGAAGCAGCCTATCTCTTGGCACGAGAAGTAGTATTTACCTTGGACAATCGCTGTAGTTATCAATTCCATTATTGTAACATTTTGTCATAAAATGAAGTATAATAGAATAAAAGATTAATTTCAAAGTCTTGATAGAGCTTCATTTTACCAAATCCAAGCATGTCATACGAACCTATCAAGGCTAGATTGATCAGGACAACTGGAAAGGGAGTGATAGATCTGGGATTTGCTGCTCATATAAGAGAGAGTGATTTTGAGGTTCAAACGGTCGGTAAGCATTCAGCAGAAACAGCACTATTGGCAAGGGAATTTGGCAGGAAGCTGCAAGTAGAGAACATGGCGGAGCTAAGCGGTTTTCTGCATGACATGGGCAAATGGACGAGCGAATTCAGCGAATATCTTCACAAGGTCGTGATTGACAAAGAACGATTGTCACCTTATATCGACCATTCCACTGCCGGGGCGAGATATTTATATGAGAACTACTATATTCACGATGTCGGTAAACAGCTGGGGATCGAGCAATGGGCGCAAAATTTGGTCGTAGAGGTTGTTGGGATGGTGATTCTCTCGCACCATTCCGGTCTGCAGGATTTTATAGGAGAAGACGGCCAATCCGATTTTATCCGGAGAGTACAGGAGAAGGAACTGCCCTATTATGAGGAAGTAGTCCGCAACTTTGAACAAGTCCATGAAAACATGGCCGAGGTGAAACGCCTGATGCAGAAATCCACCCAGGAAATGCAGGGTATTTTGAGCAACTTGCTGGAGCTGCGCCGCAAGTTTCGGCATTATCCTCTGTTGCTCAGTCTGAGCTTCGTTATGAAGGCGGTATTCAGTTGTTTGATCGATGCCGACAGGACCAATACGAGAAGGTTTGAAGAAAATGATCTCAACCCGCAGCAGGCAGATGTTCAGTCGTTCTTTCGACAATCGTACGGGCATCTGATGGAGCAGGTAGTAAAGTGGGAGACAGGCGGAAGCGAGACTCGCATTGATGAATTGCGCAGCCGGATGTCTGCTCAATGTGATGATTGGGCGGTACGGCCGTCGGGCATATACACCCTGTCAATTCCGACCGGAGGTGGGAAGACGTTTGCGAGCTTGCGGTACGCCTTGAAGCATGCGCTGGAGGAACAAAAAGACCGCATCATCTACGTGGTTCCTTACACAACCATATTGGAACAGAATGCGGCTGCTATCCGGAAAATCATTCAAAATCAGACCAGCGTTCTGGAGCATCATGGCAATGTCATTGATGACAAACTGCTGGATCATGACTTTGATTACTATGGTCACCCCCTCCATAAACAGCTGCAGTTGGCCAGAGACAACTGGGACTACCCGATTATATTTACAACGATGGTGCAGTTTCTGGATGCGTTCTATGCGAAAGGGACGAGAAAAGCCAGAAGATTACATAATTTGATGAACAGCGTCATTATTTTTGACGAGGTGCAGTCGGTACCCTTTCAGCATTATCATTTATTCAATGAAGCAGTGAACTTTCTCCACTATATTGGCGGCAGCAGCATCTTGCTTTGTACAGCGACACAGCCTGCCGTGGCTGATATGCACTATCCGTTGCATCTCTCGACGAACCATGAAATGGTCGCAGATTTGGATCAGGTGGTCGTGGCATTCGAACGTGTGGAGTTTCAATTGGAGGACCAGGCCTTGGCTGGTATGGATCAAGAGCAGTTGGCCGACTATGTGCAGCAACTGTACGAGCGGCATCATTCGCTGCTTGTGATTCTGAATACCAAGAAGAGTGTACAGCAATTGTTTGAGGCGATGACCAGAAAGGGCGCAAGACATGTCTATCACCTTAGCACGCTGATGTGTCCGGCGCATCGAACGGTGATTCTGGATGAGGTGAAAGCGAGGCTGGAATCCGGTGAACCCGTTCTGTGCATCAGCACGCAGTTGATTGAGGCAGGGGTGGACATCAGCTTTCAGGCCGTGCTGAGAGCGGTAGCTGGACTGGATTCGATTGCCCAGGCAGCCGGACGATGTAATCGCCATGGCAAGGAGGATCGTGGTTGTATCTATCTAGTCAATGTGTCCGATGAGTATTTAGATCGTGTGCCGGAAATCAAGCATGGTAAAGTCGTGACCAATGACTATATTTTAAATGACCCCGATTATAGGCACAGATTGTTGCATCCTGATTCGATTAGGCGCTACTACCAATATTATTATCATCAACTACATCATCAGAACCGGTTGACCCATCCCAAATTACAGCGAGAGCTGATCGAATTGATTGATGAGAACAAGGTGTTCAGGGAGTATCAGAAGACGATCCTTCCTTCCATGTATAAAACATTAGAAGCGCATTTTCAAGCGATTGATTCTCCGACAACCACCGTTCTGGTCCCTTATGGACGAGGGAAAGAAATCATCGTGCAATTAAATGAAGAGATTCGAGATTTGTCTATCTTCAATCAACTGATCACGGAAGCTCAACAATACAGCATTAACGTGTTCTCGCAAACATTGCTTGAGCTCGGCCGGTCCAGTCTGGTTCACGCTTTATTTGAAAAAAGCATCTATTATCTCGATGAACAGGCATACAGCGATGAGTATGGACTGGCTGTCGACGGCGGCGGTTCGGCTGTCCTGTATTCCTATTAAAAACCAAGTACATTACAGGAGGTGATTCACATGCGCAATCAAATTGAATACGTCGTCCATGGCAAATACGCACTATTTACCGATCCGATTACCAAAATTGGCGGCGAGAAATTTACCTATCAGGTGCCAACTTACGAAGCGCTCAAAGGAATAACGGAATCCATTTACTGGAAACCTAGCATTACGTGGATTGTCGATGAAGTGAGAGTCATGCATCCGATTCAGACCGAGGTAAAAGGGATGCGTCCGATCAGATATCATGATAACGAAAATGACCTCGCTTACTACACTTATTTGCGCAATCCATGCTATCAGGTACGGGCTCATTTTGAATTTAATCAACTTCGACCAGATTTGAAAGCAGATTGGGTCGAGGAGAAGCATCATAATATTGCCAAACGCGCTGTCTTAAAGGGAGGGAGAAGAGATATCTTCCTCGGAACTAGGGAATGCCAGGGCTACGTCGAGTACGCTGCATTTGGTTCCGGTACAAGCTGTTATGACGACTATGGAGAGATTGCCTTTGGACCAATGTTTCACGGGTTCAACTACCCAGATGAAACGGGCGGAGCGAAGCTGGAAACACGTCTGTGGGCAGCCGAAATGGTAAATGGGGTGATTGCCTTCCCGCCGCCGGAGCAATGTGAATGGGTGCGACCGGTGAAGGAAATGGATACAAAATCATTTGTATTGGGGCAAAATATGCAACTGGTTACCAAGGAGTAAGGAAAGGAGGGAAGGCCGTGGCCTGGATGCAACAGCTTCAAGCTATGTATGATGAAAACAGTGGTGAGGTAGGGGAGTTTACCGTTCGTCACAAGCTGCGCTTCACTTTGCTGCCAGTTGCGCATATGACGCAAGGGGTGCAAGTGACGATTACGGTGACGGCCGAAGGCGAGTTTTATAATGCGGAAGTTGTGCCTAAGGAGGATGCGCGGACGATTACGCCGATGACGCTTGATTCGGCTAATCGTTCCGGGAGCAAGGTAGCGCCTCACTATATTCACGACAAATTGTTCTATGTGGCAGGTGATTATATAAAGTTCGGCACGAACGCTAAGCGAAACAAAAACTACGGGGAATACATGAAACAAATGGAAAAGTGGGCGAGCTCTGCTTACGGCCATCACAAAGTCAACGCGGTCACAAACTATGTGGCGAAGGGGCAAGTGATTCAAGATCTTATCGAAGCGGGATTGATCAGGCAGTATCCGGACGGGAAGATCGTCGAGAAGTGGGACAACCGCGCGTCACAACTACTAAATTCAGATAAACCGCCGCTATATGAGCTGCTGCAGCAAACCATTTTCGATATCGGCGTCCGTTTTAATGTAGTCAAGTCCCATCCGGAAGACAGAGACATATGGGAGGACAAAGAGCTCTTCCAGCGCTTTATTCAATACACGAATGAGGTGCTGATCCGGGACAACCCCAAATCGCTGTGTTATGCCACAGGAGACTATGCAGTGCCGACCACTCAGCATGGTGCACGAATTCGTAATGCGGGCGACAACGCTAAGTTGATATCGGCCAATGACGATCAGGGTTATACCTTCCGAGGCAAATGGAAAGAGCCTGAAGAAGCCGTGCAGATTAGTTACCACGTATCACAAAAGGCTCACCACGCCTTACGTTGGCTGATTCAACGGCAGGGAAGCTATGTTGATTCCCGGTATTTTGTCGTATTCAGAAAGCTTGGCGATACGGCAACGGATATATTCGCCTCGTCGTTTGATTTGCTTGCGGCGCTGCAAGTTCCCGGCGACCAGAAGGAAGTTGCTGAACGTAAACGAGGCACAGGAATCGTTGAAGCGGGTCAGGTGGCCGAGGCGCTGCAGGGATTGGTCCATAGCTTCGTGAGCGGTTTCTTTGACCAGACGATCGTCATGGCGCTCGATGCGGCCACGAAAGGACGTTTATCGATTGTTTATTATCAGGAGGTCGACAGTAAGCTTTACTTGAGCAATCTGACGCATTGGCATGAAACCTGTCGCTGGCTGCAGACCACTAAAGAAGATCACAAAGTGATTGCGTATATAGGTACGCCTTCTACTTACCGAATCTCCCAGGCTGTGTACGGGGAGAGAGCCGATGTAAGAGTGAAGAAGGAATTGTACACCCGGCTGCTGCCGTGCATTGTCGAGAAACAGGCGATCCCTAAAGATATTGTTTACTCCATTTTCGAACGTGTGAAGAATCCGGAAAGTTTTAAAAATACGAAGGAATCATGGGAAGCTACTTTAAACATCGCTTGCGCACTGATCAATAAAATGTATGAAAAGGAGGGATTGAATGTGGCTTTAGACATGGAGAATAAATCTCGTGATTATTTGTTTGGACGTTTGCTGGGGATTGCAGAAGTAATGGAAAGCCGTATTTTGCGCGAGCAGGAAGAAAATCGCGCCACCAATGCAACGCGTTATTTCAATGCTTTTGCCAATCGTCCGGCCAGAACATGGCTGGTGATCCGTAAACAATTGCAGCCTTATTTCAATCGGATGGGGAAGAAGGCAACGCATTATCAGATTTTGATACAGGAAGTTGAAGCGTCGATCCGCGAGTCGGACATGAACAATACGGCATTATCACCGTTGTTTCTAATTGGTTACAGCAGTCAGGTTCAAGAATTATATAAAAAGAAAGAGGTAGAGAAGGATGGCAGTGTTGCAGAACAAAATTGATTTTTCGGTTATTTTTACAGTAAACAAAGCCAATCCCAATGGAGATCCGCTGAACGGCAATCGACCGCGTCAGGATTTTATGGGCCATGGTGAAGTGTCGGATGTGGCGCTTAAACGTAAAATACGCAACCGGCTGCAAGACGAGGGGGAATCCATCTTTGTCCAGTCGGATGAACGAAGAACTGACGGCTATCGCAGTCTGAAGGATCGGGCGGAATCGGTTGAGGAACTGAAAAAATTACTCAATGATACAAAGGGCGATGAAGATATCGCAGCAATGCTGGCTTGTCAGCGATGGCTAGATGTGCGGGCCTTTGGGCAAGTCTTTGCGTTCAAGGACAATAAATTATCCATCGGTGTGCGGGGGCCGGTGTCGATTCATACCGCAACGAGTCTGGACCCCGTAGACGTCGCCAGTATGCAGATTACCAAGAGTGTCAACTCCACAACCAATAAAAAGAATCCGGGCGAGAAAACTCGGGATACGATGGGGATGAAGCATCGGGTAGATTTTGGCGTCTATGTGTTTCATGGCAGCATCAATCCGCAATTGGCAGAGAAGACGGGATTCACCGAAGCCGATGCCGAGAAAATCCGGCAGGCTTTGATCACACTCTTTGTCAATGATGCCTCCTCTGCAAGACCCGATGGAAGCATGGAGGTTAACAAAGTGTTGTGGTGGAAGCATTCCTCCCAAATTGGCCAGTATTCGTCGGCCAAGATTCATCGCGCTTTAAAGATTAATAAAAAAGCAGAACCGGTTCATTCGATTAACGACTATGACATCTCGATCGAAACATTGGAAGGCTTGGCATGTGAAATATATGAAGGTCTATAATGAGGACGACTTTCTTATGTTGTCCGGCATTCAACATTTTGTTTTTTGTCGCAGACAATGGGCGTTAATCCATGTTGAGCAGGAATGGCAGGACAATGTGCTGACACTGGAAGGGCAACTGGTCCATGAGCGAGCAGACAATGCCATGAGCAGGGAAAAGAGGGGAGAGCTGCTCATTGTACGAGCTCTTCCCCTCCAATCCGCAAGCCTGGGAATCAGTGGGATTTGCGACGTTGTGGAATGCGTTCAGCATCCTGAAGGAGTGCCGATTGCTGGAGAACAAGGAACTTATCACGTTTATCCTGTAGAGTATAAACGTGGCAAAACCAAGATTCATGATGCGGATCGCCTGCAGCTAACGGCGCAAGTGATGTGTTTAGAAGAAATGCTCGTCCATCCGCCAATTCCTGTTGCTTATCTTTATTACAATGAGACACGAAGACGCGAGGAAGTCACCATTACAGATGAACTCCGAAATAAAGTGCGGGACATTACAACGGAGATGCATCGATATTTTCGACAGCGACATACTCCTAAAGCAAAGACGGGCAAGCATTGTCGACAGTGTTCGTTACGGCATATTTGTTTGCCAGAACTGTTGAATAAAGAGAAAGCCTCCGCCTATGTAGAAAGGATGTTGCGTTTGTGAAGAAGTTGCAAAATGTCATCTATGTGACGATCCCGAATTGTTATCTGGCTCTATCAGGTGGGAATATCAATCTGCTGGTTGATCAGCAATCGATTGCGAAGGTCCCTTTGAATAACCTGGAGGGAATCTGTACATTTGGTCACCAAGGAATCAGTCCTGCACTAATGGAAGAATGCCTGGAAAGGAAGATTAGCATTTCATTTTTCAATCAGAACGGTAGATTCCGGGCGAGAATCACGGGCACGATCGATGGCAATGTCACTCTGCGCAAAACGCAGTACCGATGGTCGGACGATGAAGAGCGCAGTACAGATATTGCCCGAAATTTTATTATCGGCAAAGTATACAATACGATCCATCTGTTGAAACAAGTTAGGAAGTCTCATGCCTTACGAATTGAGCTTGACGCTTTGAATGAAACAATTGCATATTTGAGCGGCAGGATTGACGAGTTGAAGCGGGTGGATAATCTAGAATCCTTGCGAGGGCTGGAAGGAGAAGCCGCATCCCGCTATTTTCAGATTTGGGATCATTTGATTTTGCAGCAGAAAGAGGCGTTCTTTTTCCACGGCAGGTCAAGAAGGCCGCCACTGGATCGGACCAATGCCTTGCTTTCTCTAGCTTACAGCTTGCTCGCCAATGAAGTGACCTCTGGACTGGAGAGCGTGGGGCTTGATCCTTACGTAGGTTTTTTGCATCGAGATCGACCGGGTCGAAGGTCTTTGGCTTTGGATGTAATGGAGGAATTGCGGCCCGTGATGGCTGACAGATTTGTCCTGAATCTCATCAACCGCAAACAAATTCAGGCCAAAGATTTCAAGGTAAAGGAAAACAGCGCCTGTCTGCTCACCGATGAAGGGAGAAAAAAGTTCTTCCAGCTATGGCAAGAGCAGAAAAATGTTCAGATTGAGCATCCGTTTCTCAAAGAAAAAATCAAATGGGGCTTGCTACCGCACGTCCAATCGTTGCTCTTGGCCAGACATGTACGCGATGATCTGGATGTTTATCCCCCATTTATGTGGAGGGGATAGCTTTGTTAGTGCTTGTAACCTACGATGTGGCAATTACAACAAACGGCGGAGCGGCCAGATTGCGAAGAGTGGCTAAGATCTGTGAGCAATATGGTGTTCGAGTTCAAAATTCTGTTTTTGAATGCATCGTAGACGCGACCCAAAAAAAGAGGTTGGAAATGGATTTAATGAAGGTGATTGACCAGCAATCTGACAGTATCCGAATCTACCAGTTGGGTAATCAATACCGCAATAAAGTGAATCACATCGGCGCCAAGGAAACGCTCAATGTGGAAGACCCGCTCATCTTTTGACGTCGCTGGAAAACCTGAAGTGAACATGAAAACCCGGGGAGGTTTTCCGAGATTTTTCGTTAATTTTCCTGTTTCTGTAAGCGGATTGTGGAACTTGAATACTTCAGAGTTGAGAGTTACACAACATCTTGTGTCAAAGTATTAGTGGATTAAAAGATGTTGCGGTCTCCCTCTGTATGAGGGAGTGGATTGAAATCTTGAGAACGTCAAAGGGCTCCTTAACCACGAAGTCTCCCTCTGTATGAGGGAGTGGATTGAAATTGGAATTACGATTTTGGTGGTACTTGTTTTTAAGTCTCCCTCTGTATGAGGGAGTGGATTGAAATAGAATGTGATTGGAAATATGACTAATAAGCAGCGTCTCCCTCTGTATGAGGGAGTGGATTGAAATATTGTTTACTAGCTTTAGATTATAAGGATGGTGAGTCTCCCTCTGTATGAGGGAGTGGATTGAAATTGTTAAATATTCTTATGCAAAAGTTGGTGATTATGTCTCCCTCTGTATGAGGGAGTGGATTGAAATTGCCGTAGTTGTCGGTCTCAATCTTGGCGATATCGTCTCCCTCTGTATGAGGGAGTGGATTGAAATGGCAAAGGGATTAAGAATGTATTTGATGGTGATAAGTCTCCCTCTGTATGAGGGAGTGGATTGAAATCCTCCTAATCAACTGGACTATCATTTTGTTGCAGTCTCCCTCTGTATGAGGGAGTGGATTGAAATTGAAAACCAATCAGACATTGGCGCTGACTTTGCAGTCTCCCTCTGTATGAGGGAGTGGATTGAAATCGGTCTGTCCATGTCTTTAGCGGAAATACCTTCATCGTCTCCCTCTGTATGAGGGAGTGGATTGAAATTGCTTGTGATGATGTGGAATATGAACTTAATTCGTCTCCCTCTGTATGAGGGAGTGGATTGAAATTACTTGCATATGGGTGGAGACGCGAATATAAGCGTCTCCCTCTGTATGAGGGAGTGGATTGAAATCTTCTTGTGCTTTTTGAAGCATCCCCATTCTCACGTCTCCCTCTGTATGAGGGAGTGGATTGAAATATTATGCTGCCGGATTAGCAACTATGTATGATTTGTCTCCCTCTGTATGAGGGAGTGGATTGAAATCTTTGTTTTTTGTTTTTACTGTTGATGTTTTTGCGTCTCCCTCTGTATGAGGGAGTGGATTGAAATTTTTAACCAGGACTGCAAAGCTGTCTTTACTTTGTCTCCCTCTGTATGAGGGAGTGGATTGAAATCGCAATCTTAATCGAGTTTATACGTTCGACCTTACGTCTCCCTCTGTATGAGGGAGTGGATTGAAATCAGAGGCGAGTCTATCGAATTATACAGTGCTCCGTGTCTCCCTCTGTATGAGGGAGTGGATTGAAATTGTGATTTTTCCGTTTTCGTCAAGCTCAATCTCGTCTCCCTCTGTATGAGGGAGTGGATTGAAATCCAAACATGAAGAAGAAACAGGCTCCCACAATCAGTCTCCCTCTGTATGAGGGAGTGGATTGAAATAGCCATCTAGTATAATTTGTTTAGATGAATCACAGTCTCCCTCTGTATGAGGGAGTGGATTGAAATACCTGAGTATGAAAATAAGCAATTCTCAGGGGTGTCTCCCTCTGTATGAGGGAGTGGATTGAAATCACTTGCACCAATTATAAAACTGTTGCCCTCTTTTGTCTCCTTCTATATGAGGAAGTAAATTGAGATGAGGATATAAAATAAGAGAAGGCAATTCAATTGTATCCTCACATTCATTAAAGTTTTCACTTTTATTTCATAAAAAGTATGAATTTTAAAGTAGTTCTTCTCTCACTTTTGTAATAGAATGAAGTTATTGAAAGGGTTTTCATAAAAATGGTAACTTAGCCTGCAGTTATCAAAGGAGAGGATAATAATGAAAAAGATTATTAATGACCCTAATTTGGTAGTACAAGATATGCTGAAAGGATTAGTATCTGCTTATCCAAACAGTTTCAAACAGGTGCCAAATACAACAGTAATTGTGAGGAAGGATGCTCCGACAACTGGAAAAGTTGGTTTGGTTAGTGGTGGAGGCAGTGGACATGAGCCTGCCCATGCAGGTTATGTTGGAAAAGGGATGTTAGATGCAGCGGTGTGTGGGGAAGTATTTACTTCACCGACTCCTGATCAAGTTTATGAAGCGATTAAAGCAGTAGATGGTGGTGCTGGTGTATTTTTAATCATTAAAAACTATACTGGCGACGTTATGAATTTTGAAATGGCTGCTGAATTAGCGCAAGCAGATGGAATTGAAGTGGAACAGGTGATTGTCAATGATGATGTTGCGGTAGAGGATAGTTCCTTTACTACTGGACGCAGAGGGATTGCTGGTACAATTTTTGTTCATAAAATTGCTGGTGCAAAAGCTGAGGCTGGTGGCTCACTGCAAGAGGTAAAGGCTATTGCTGAAAAGGTGGTTGCGAATGTTCGTTCAATGGGGATGGCGTTAAGTCCATGCACAGTTCCTGCCGCTGGAAAGCCAAGCTTTGAACTGGCTGACAATGAAATGGAAGTAGGAATGGGCATCCACGGAGAACCGGGAACAGAGCGAAAAGCAATTACGACAGCAGATGAGATTGCGACAGAGTTAACGCAAAAGGTTTTAGATGATATGAACTTACACAGTGGTGATGAAGTAGCGGTGATGATCAATGGCCTTGGCTCAACACCTGAAATGGAGCTTTATATCGTGAACGGAAAAGTAAATGAAATCCTAAAGGAAAAAGGGATCGAAATTTATAATACCTTTGTTGGTGAATATATGACTTCGTTGGAGATGGCTGGCTGCTCAGTAACCCTCTTAAAACTTGATGATGAATTAAAAGAGCTGCTTAATGCGGAATCACAAGCTCCAGCATTTCGCAACTAGTAAATGGGAGGAAGAGCGATGAAATTAGGCATTCAAGAAGTGATAAACTGGCTGGAAAAAACGAATGAAAAGATTCAAAAAAATAAAGAATACTTAACCTCACTAGATCAAGCAATTGGTGATGGTGATCACGGGATTAACATGTCCCGTGGTTTTCAGGAAGTAATCGGGAAAATCACGAGTACATCTTATAATTCTGTAGAGGATTTATTAAAGGATGTTGCCATGACGCTGTTATCAAAGGTAGGTGGAGCATCAGGTCCATTGTACGGTACCGCTTTCCTAAAAATGTCGGTGTCCGTAAAAGGAAAAGAAGCAATGGATAAACAAGCTTTAGAAAATGCTCTTGAAGATGCGCTTAACGGTATTTTGCAAAGAGGCAAAGCCCAACTAGGTGATAAAACGCTTGTTGACGTATGGACGCCAGTTGTTGAGCTTTTTAAGAATGAAAATGTTGTAGAAAGTTTCTCGTTAGAAGAAATATCCAGAAATGCGATGGAGTCGACAAAAGATGTAATGGCGAAAAAGGGACGTGCAGCATATTTAAAAGAGCGTTCCATCGGTCATCTTGATCCAGGTTCTGTCTCCTCCCATTATTTATTCGCTTCATTAGCAGAGGTCTTAAAAGAAGGGGAGGAATGAGATGGCAAATGTCGGAATTGTTCTTATTTCCCATAGCTCCAAAGTGGTAGCGGGTATACAAGAAATTATCCAGCAGGTCGTTCATAATGTTCCAATTGAAATAGCAGGTGGAACAGAAGATGATGAGATCGGCACTAGTGTAGAGAAGATAAACAATGCAATTGAGCGGGCATATAGTGAAAAAGGGGTACTCTTATTTTATGATTTGGGCAGTGCTAAGATGAATGCGGAGCTAGCGATAGAGCTGTGCGGATATGATCATGTAAAAGTCATTAATGCACCAATATTGGAAGGAGCCTATGTTGCAGCAGTTGAGTCTGGCATTGGCAGGACAATAGAAGAAATTGAAGAGGCAGTGCAAAAAATAACGAAGGAATGAGCGAAAAGAAAGAATCTTCCATTTAGCTTTGTTGATTTTTGGCTCATTTCGTGGGAAATCTTTGTTTCATGGAATAATCCAAAAAAAACTTAATTTAAGAACTGTCTAATAATGAACGAACACTATCATCAAACCATCAGTGTAAACTGGTGGTTTAAATTTTTTCTAACAAACCATTATTGCCAAATTGCTAAAATTTAAAACTGCAAAACGGTATTATTTAAACATATCTATACTTGTTAAAATGAAAAGTAAAACCGCTGTTCCTCACGATAATTAAGTGGCTTTCTATTATGTTCTAAAGAGAGGAAAAGTTGAGATTGAACAACGCTCAATTAGCATAAGTAACTAAAGCCAATCTAGTGCTTGTGATTACGTTAGATAAGCTTCAGTATTTGAATCTAAAAATAGTTAAAAGATGTAAAAAAATCACTGCGGTAATTTTACTTTTTTTTCATAACAATTGTGTTATTTTCGAGACAAAGGGAGCAGATTGATGCAAATTTGTCCTATATAAAAGATTCCTAAAATTTCACATTAATGAGGTGAGTGCTTTGCTGACTATTTATGAACAACTTAAAGAAGCTCTTAGAGAAAGAATGGGAGATACCTTTACGTTTGCAGAGATAAGAGATAGATTAATAACAAAATATAATACAAATCCGAGTAGCATTATTCTTTCAGATTATTGTTACAACCGTTATAACAAAGGGGCAATTTTTAATAAACATCTGTTTGTTTATATCAACAGAAGTACTTATAGGTATGTAGGTGAAAACTATCCATATACAGGACTCATCTTTCACAAGCCAAAAGGAGCAGATTATGAAGCGGTTGTGGGAGAATGGGACAATGGGAAACTAATTCTTTATCCAAACAAACAAATCAGTGAACAAAGAACAATAGGAATTTCGCAAATACAGAAGCTATATGAAAATTACATGGAAATGCTTCGATTTGAAATGAATGTTCTAGGATGCAAGGCAACTGAACTAAGGCATCTTATCGGTCGTTTAGGCGAATTTTACTGTGTTCTTTACACGAATGGTGAGCTTGCAAGAGTGACCAATCAACATGGCTTTGATGTCATTAAGGACGGACGAAGAATTAGTGTTAAAACAACTGCACAGGATAATAGTTTTATATCGATAAATAAAAATACATTTGACCAGTTCGATGATCTTTTTGTTATTCAGTATAAGGATGACGAGTTTAAACTGTTATATTATGGACCAAAGGAAGAAATTCCATCACCAAGAACATATGGAAATAAATATGAAGTTAAAATAAGTTCTTTAAAAAGATGATTTGATAAATCATGGAAGTTTATTTAAGAATTACAAATTTTGCTCTCATTTGCATCTAATAGAAAATCGTTTAATGAGCTTTCACCAATGACGGCGATTTGGTGAGAGATTGAAAGGAACATGAGGAAAGATAGAAGTCTTGATCTTGAACCTTTGCCCGTTTTTGTATAAAATGATATTGATAATCATTATCATTTATGGTTTTATGGAAAGAGGGAAACGTCGATGACAGAGCGAAAAAATGACGATGAGATCGCTTCGGGTGAAGTAGTGCGTCAAACCTTGGTTGAACGGCTTCAGGAAACGGTTGTTTTTATGGAGGAGCATTTTAATGAAGTCATTACTAGAGAACAGCTAGCGACGATAGCTGGATTGCATCCAGATTACTATACTAGAGCTTTTAAAAAGCAGTTTGCATGCAGTCCAATGCGTTATTTGACTAATATTAGGATTCGTTATGCTAAAAGCCGTTTGCTACGTGGAATAGAGCCTGCCAAAATGATTGCCTATGATTTAGGTTTTAGCGATGAATTTTATTTTAGCCGCAGATTTAAATCACAGGTGGGTTTGGCACCTTCTCTATATGTAAAACGTATAAGGAACACCGAAAAAATCGCTTCCTTAAATCATCTTACGACAGGTCATTTGCTAGCGCTCGGTATAACGCCATATGCGGCTGTGCTTAATTGTGCATTTCAAGTAAAAAGGCACTTGGATCAAGTTGTCCCGATTGGTCAATTTAATCCAGAAATGGACAAGCTGAACGACGCAAAGCCAGAGATCATCGTTACGAGAGGAAATCGTGATGAGAAACTGTCTCCGCGTCTGCGGCAATTAAATCAAATTGCCCCGACGCTCAAGCTGGACTTTGCGCAGGAATGGCGTCATCATTTTCAGGAAATTGCCCGTGCTGTGAATAAACAGCATGAAGCTAACAATTGGTTGGACCGTTATGAGGATAAGGCGCTGCAACTGCGCAGCGTGCTTCGCAACAAAGTGGGTTCAGAGCGTATTTTGCTTCTTGGTATAAATGCGGCTGGCGAATTGTACATTTATGGTCAACGTAATCTTGGTTCGGTCCTCTATCATGATTTGGGATTGCAGATGCCAGAAGGTGTAGAGAAGATTTCGCATTATCAACAAGTGTCCCTACAGCAACTTGTAACAACCTATGCTGCTGAACGAATTGTGTTGGTTAGCTTCCAATATGATGGAAAATCATTATCGAAGATTAAGCTTACAAATGAACTTGGAAGGTTGTTGGCAAGACAGCAATGGAGACAATTGCCAGCGGTGCGACAAGGAAAAACATTTAGTTTAATTGCCAGCGGTCATTTATATACGAGTTATAATCCTTGGTCGCATAATTTGCTACTGGATGCCATAAAACGCGGAATTACTTCTTAATTATATTGCTTATTTTGTGTAAACTTTTTTGGCCAACTTTTGCATTGACATAAGTTGGTTTTTTTTCGAAAAAAAATTGGAACATGCAGCATAATGGACCAAAATGTCAGAAATGTTCATGTATTTGAGCTTGACTATGTTTTATCATTAATAATGATTCTCGTTATCATTTAATTTAATGAGAGAAATTAATTAACAAAGGGAGAGTTACCAAAATGCAAAAAATAGGAACGGTATTCATTATGCTGCTAACCATAATCATGCTTGTCGCTTGTGGGGCAGGGGAAACGAATACATCTAAAAATCAGCAAGAAAAGGAAGAGCAAGCAACGGCCGTTAGCCAGGTTGAGGCTACTGAACAAAGTGGTTCACAGGATGGACAGATGCGTACAATCACTCATGCAATGGGGACAACCGATATTGAAGGAACGCCACAGCGTGCTGTTACTTTATTTCAGGGAGCAACAGATGCGGCGTTGGCTCTCGGGGTCAAACCGGTTGCTGCCGTTGAATCATGGATTGAACAGCCTTGGTATGAGTACATTCGCGATCAAATGGACGGAGTTGTAAACTTGGGTGATGAAAATCAGCCTGATTTGGAGAAAATTGCTGAACTAAAGCCAGATGTTATCATTGCTTCAAAAACGCGACATGAAAAAATAAGTGAGCAGCTTTCAGCGATTGCCCCGACTGTGATGACCGAGGAGGTTCATATTTGGAAAGATACGCTGCAACTGACGGCTGAAGCACTTAACAAGCAGGAAGAAGAGGCAAGCTTCCTCCAGCAATGGGATGAGAAGGTTGCTGATTTTAAGAAGCAAGTGGGTGAACGTTTGAATGACACGGAGGTGGCTGTGATTGATTTTCGTACTGATCATGTCCGAATTGTTTATACCGGATTTGCCGCTCTCGTATTGGACGAACTGGGTATTCCTCGTCCCGATAATCAGAAGGGAGAGTCTTGGGGTGTAAAATTGACGACGAAGGAAAATATCCCGTCAATGGATGCAGATATATTATTTGACCAGACGAGTACATCACGCGATGATGGAAGACTGGATTTACGTGCATCATGGATGGAGCATCCATTGTGGCAAAATTTGCGTGCCGTAAAAAATAACAAAGTATATGAGGTCGATACGGCAGTTTGGAATAACGGTTCGGGTCCAATAGCCGCTACTTTAATGCTTGAGGATTTATATGAGTATTTTGAACTAGAAAAATAAGGATTTGGTTTGGAGTGGAGGAGAAGTTGTGATTCCGTTTTTGAATCGGTCAATCACGCGGTGGGCAGGTTTGCTGTTCTGTAGTATCCTGCTCATCGTTTCATTTGGTTTGAACTTGAAGCTCGGTACCACCCAAATTACTTGGGAAGCTGTTTGGGATGCCGTGTTTCATTACGATAGCACAGTGATAGAGCAAATGATTGTTCGTACAACGAGATTGCCACGGGCGGTCATTGCATTGCTTGTTGGGGCTGCTTTAGCTGTGGCAGGTGCGCTTATGCAGGGACTAACTCGCAATCCGCTTGCCTCGCCGAGCATTTTTGGGATCAATGCTGGCGCGGTCTTTTTTATTGTACTCGCGCTTCATTTTTTGCAGATCAATTCGATGAGTGCGCTAATTTGGATTGCCTTTCTTGGAGCTGCCGTTGCGGCAATGACCGTTTTTAGCCTTGGTTCCCTTGGTCGTGATGGTATGACGCCAGTAAAAATTGTGCTTGCAGGAGCTGCGGCTACTGCTTTGTTTTCATCGTTTACCCAAGGGATGCTCGTGCTTAATGAATCGGGGCTGCAGGATGTGCTTTTCTGGATGGCCGGCTCGATCGCTGGACGAGAGCTTCAGCATTTGCAGATTGTACTCCCATACTTGCTCGTTGCGTTCTTCGTTGCACAGTTTCTGGCGCGGCCGTTAACCATTCTTAATTCTGGCGATGATATTGCCAAAGGACTTGGTCAAAAAACGGTGCTCATTAAAGGAGCGACCGCAGCCGTGATTGTGGCATTGGCAGGTAGCGCCGTCTCGGTTGCCGGCTCGATCGGTTTTGTTGGCTTAGTTATGCCTCATATTGCCCGTTTTTTATCAGGGGTTGATTATCGCTGGGTTATTCCCTACAGTGCCTTCCTTGGTGCGATTTTATTGCTGCTTGCTGATATTGCGGTACGTTATATTGTAATGCCGGGGGAGGTACCTATCGGAATTATGACGGCATTGATTGGGGCACCTTTCTTTGTCTACATAGCTAGAAAAGGATTGCGTTCAAGGGAGGAAGGACCATGAACGAGAGAGTCTATCGAAGCAAACGAGAGAAAGTAAGCTTTTTGATCAATTTGAGCGAGCTCATGGTGATAGCGGTGCTTATCTTTCTACTTCTTGTTAGTTTTATCATCAGTTTAAGCGCTGGCGGCAAATGGTTATCTCTTGCAGAACTTTCCAGTGTAGCAGCGGGTTTAGCAAATGCTGAAATGAATCTTGTCGTCTTTGAACTTAGACTACCGCGTATTATCGTAGCAATGCTTGCGGGCGCTTCGCTCAGTGTGGCAGGTTCCATCTTGCAAGGAATTATTAGAAATCCGCTCGCTTCGCCTGATATTATAGGAATTTCTGGAGGAGGATCGCTTGCAGCAATTGCTTATATTACCTTGTTGTCTGGTAAAGCGAGCATCCATTTTCTACCGATAGCTGCCTTTTGTGGAGCTGGACTAATTTCGCTGCTCATCTATATGCTTGCTTGGAAAAAAGGAATTAGTCCCGTGCGTTTAATCTTAATCGGCATCGGAATTTCAGCAATAACTGGAGCGCTAACGATGCTCATGATTACATTAAGCCCAAATGCTTCCGCGAGTCAGGCCTATATTTGGATGACAGGAAGTATTTATGGCTCTTCTTGGGTCAATGTTCTTTCGTTATTGCCGTGGTCATTGGTCTTTATTCCACTGGCATTTATGTACAGCAGGCACTTGAGATTACAAGAGCTAGGAGATGATGTGGCAGCAGCACTTGGTTCATCTGTACAGCAACAGCGGGCAGTGCTTCTTGTTATTAGTGTGGCTTTAGCAGGATCATCGGTTGCAGTAGCAGGGGCAGTAGGTTTTGTCGGGTTGATTGGGCCGCATTTAGCCCGGAAGCTTACGGGAGCGTCGGGCGGAAGCTTAATAGTATCTTCAGCATTAACGGGTTCGCTTATTGTTTTGTTGGCAGATACTTTGGCCAGAACTGTATTTTTGCCGAAGGACATACCAGTGGGAGTGTTCACTGCCGCAGTTGGAGCCCCTTTCTTTATCTATTTGCTGTTTCGCAATCGCAACAATTAAGGAGGCGGTCACATATGACGATGTTGGAAACAAGGGCGTTAACACTTTCCTACGGACAATCACCTATTATTAATGAGTTGGATTTGAAAATTCCATCTCAGAAAATTACGGTGTTTGTTGGACGAAACGGTTGTGGTAAATCCACTTTGCTAAGAGCAATAAGCCGATTATTAAAACCAGACGGCGGAGCAGTCTTATTGGATGGAAAAGCAATATCGAAATGGTCAACAAAGGAGGTAGCCCAGCAGCTTGCGATTTTGCCACAAGCTCCTCTTGCTCCGGAAGGGCTTACTGTAAAGGATCTTGTACGTCAAGGGCGGTATCCTCACCAAAGTTTGTTGTCGCAATGGACGAAAGAGGATGAGCGTTTAGTGAATAAAGCATTAGCAGATACGGGCATGAGTGAGCTGGCGGAGCGCACAGTGGATTCCTTGTCAGGTGGCCAGCGACAACGCGCTTGGATCGCCATGATCCTTGCACAAAATACGAATATATTATTGCTTGATGAACCAACAACTTATTTGGATATGGCTCATCAAGTTGAAATACTTGATTTATTGTATGAATTGAATTTACGGGATCGTTGTACAATTGTTATGGTATTGCATGATTTGAATCTTGCTTGTCGCTATGCTCATCATATTGTCGCCTTAGCAGATCAAACTGTTGTCGCCAAAGGTGCGCCGGAAAAAGTGATGACGCTTAGCACGGTAGAAGCTGTATTTGATATGAAGTGTGAGCTAATGCATGATCCGATTTTTGGCACACCGCTTTTTCTACCTTATGGCAAAGGACGTCGCTTGTCGCATTCTATGAGTGGGAGCTGAGGGGAACGTGATGTCAAATAGGCAATTGACTAAGCTGGAGCTCGATGAATTAGCCAGTCGTTTTCAGCTTATGGTTGATAAGAAATCAGTTAGCTGTTTGAAACTTTTTACGAAACAAACTCCTTCATCAAATCGGCTTCTATGTATGGAGGAACTATTGGAGCAAGAACACTGTACAGAATATTTGCGGTACTTATGTGCAGTTATTGGAGCACCATCGCTTGCTGTCGCAGCCTCACAATTTGCAAAACGCTACGCGGCACTTTTAGTAGTACCAGCTCTATATACAATGAGTATCTATGATAAGGCGCTCGATGTTTCATTGAAGCATGTGCAGCTTTATAATAATGAACAACAGAGCTGGCAACCGAGCCTTATTTTACAAACAAGCAATATTACTCCTGTATTTGGCAACACAGCTGAGGAACGGAGAGACTGGTATTTTTGTTCGATCTCTCAGCTTTTTTTATTACATCTTGCTCCATTGTGGCGGAGTTTGGCACTGGCATCTTCGGTATCGCCTATTATCTTGTGGGAAAATACGGCAGTGCGCATTTATTCGTTATTTGAGAGAAAAATTGCTAAGCTAGAGCTGCCCAACTGTAAAAAGGAACAAGCGCAGGCCGATTATGCCGCACTGCTTGCACTAAGTGATGGGGCTAATTTCGGAGAGTCTTATAACCCGGTTGCACGCTTTCGTACTTCGCTGAGGCAGAGAAATGACGACAGCGGAGCAACGAGAATGCGTCATACCTGTTGTTTTTATTATTTAACAACAAGTTCACCTAAATATTGTGACATCTGTCCGCGCGCAATGAAAAAATAGGTTGTGTTGGAATTAAGAAGGAATGCTGATACTGTCAAAACAATCTAAGAAAAGATGATTAGCCGCTAAATGACCAAAGCTTTTTTAAATGATTTAGGACTCAATTCGTGAAAAGCCTTGGTTTCACATGACTTTCAATGATGCTTTGTAGCGTTGAGGTTAGTATTAACATCACATATAACAAAATCTATGAAAACTTAGTACAATTTCGACAAGAGTACAAGTATTAAATCAAACCTTCTACTGTATTGTAGGAGGTTTTTTATTAGGGTAAACATGAACAGTTTATCGATAAAAAAGCTCTACCATTCCTTAATATGGAACTGCATAAAATGGTTTGAGGTGAATGAACCAATATTCAAATTATTTCACTAATGATAGGGAAGTAATTTTGTCTGTCCGCGATGAAAAAATGTCCTTATAATGGAGCTAATAATCGATTATGAAGCACGACTACTAGTAGAGTGGTGAAATGATGCTAAGCGCTAGAGAATTTCAGTTAACGAATAAGCTATTAAATACAAAAGCTCCGATTAGAATTAAGGATTTATCGAAGGAGTTTGGAGTAAGTACACGAACGATCAAATATGATCTTGAAAATGTTCGAAAGTGGTTTAAACTTCAGGGCTTGACCGTAAATTCTCAAACAAGTAAGGGAATTTGGATTCATTGCGATGAACGGGAGCGTGCAGAGCTTAGAAGGGTTTTGAATCAATTTAAGCGTTTTCAAGTTTATCCGGATCAAGCAATGCGTGTAAAAAGGATTATTCTGTCCTTATTATTAACAAATGGTTATAAGACGGCTGCAGAGCTTTCAGAGTTGCTTCAAGTAAGCAGAAATACAATTTTGAGTGATTTGAACCATGTTGATGAATTTTTAACATCGTCGAATATTGAATTAGAGCGAAAGCCAAGAGTAGGTTACCGTCTGAACGGCAACGAGCTTCAACTGCGGCTTGTGCTGGAGCATATTATTTACAATAGTTTAGATGATTACCAAATTTATAAAATGACTACCCGTATTACAAAACAAGAGCGGCAAGTGGAGATTGGTACCGTATTGGAGAGACCACTAAAACAAATTTATGAGACTGCTGAAAAACATATGAGTGGGTTATATTCCCCTTCCTTAGCTCCTTTGCTTCGACTCTCAGATCTATTAAAGTTTCTGCTGCGCCTTACTTTTTCGGTTGCAAGACTAAATATGGGCCATACGATAAACAGCTATCGGGTATTAGAACGATCTCAATATGAAGATGAGCTATCTCTTTTTCTTGTATCTGTGATGGAAAAGCTTTATGCAGAAATGCAGTTGCCATTGCTTGAGGAAGAGTTTCTATACGTGTCAGGAAATATGGAAAAAGCAGCGGAACAAACGGACGTAGTAGGAATTACAAAGAAGATCATTGAATATGTGAGCCTTCGGGAAGGAATCGACTATAAAAAAGACCCGAAGCTCTATAGCAACTTGCTGTCACATTTGTCATTAAGGCTTCAGAATGGCTCATTATATTTGAACGAAATAAATCCGATGGAGGACGAAGTGAAAAGAAATCATGCTTCACTTTTTCAAACTGTTCAAGAGGCATGTCGCAAATTTGTGAAGCAGCATACATTGATTGCTCAAGACTCATTTAGCTCTTTAATTGTTTTGCATTTTCTCGTTTCCTATGAAAATACATTTAAGCCGAAAAAGAAAGTAAAGGTACTGTATGTATGTTCTACAGGGAGAGGTGTTGCCCGTCTGATCAAAAACAAGGTGGAAAAGGAAATCCCTGCGGTCGATATTGTATCATATTGCTCCCTCCTTGAAGTGGAAGAAATTTGTCAGACTGAAGAGGTAGACTTAATCATCAGTGTTTTTCCTGTTGAAGCTGCAGTACCTGTTATTGTAGTCGAACCGTTGCCTGTCAAAAGAGATATTGAGGAAATCCGCAAGCAAGTGCGGGCAATGATTGGTTCAGATGGTGAGAAAATGAACCAGTTGCTTGAAAACAATGATTTTACGAGCAGTGAAGATAGTGAAAGTCTCAGCCAAGAGATTATTTTAAAAGGCTTTGAAGTCGCACACGCATTATTGGAAGCCTTTCCAATTGAAAAAGAAGAAAACTGGAAAAACGCTTTTATGATGCACATTTTCCTTATGGTACATCGCTATTACTTTGATAAGCAATATGACCAATATTTATATGCCCACTATCAAATGCTCGATAGTGATGAGGAAATGTTCAACCGTGTTCAGCGAATTTTAAAAGAGAAAGACTTACATGTGCACGAGGCTGAGATTATTACAGTGATACAGTACTTGAAAAAATGGAAGTGATGGTATGTGTAAGAAAATAATTATCGAAAATGGCTTAGTCGTTGATCCGGAGAGTTCGACAGTTAGCAAAAAAGAGATTGGCATATTAAACGGTGTCTTTGCCACAGTGGAAGATGTCAGGAAGGAAGGAGAAGCAGGGATTGAATACATAGATGCAACCGATCACTATGTTGCACCTGGATTTATCGATCTGCATGCGCATGTTTTCAAAGATTACACTGAACTCGGAATTGCACCTGATCTAGTCGGCATTGAGCAAGGGGTTACAACGATCGTCGATGCAGGTAGTGCAGGATTCGACCATTACCATGTCTTTAAAGAGAGCATAATCGAAAAAAGTAGAACAGAAATATTGGCTTTTTTAAATATTTCGCGGCAAGGTCTATGTAACGGGCTGTCCGAGCTTGCTAGATTAGAAGAACTAATGACGTTGGAAGAAGCAAAAGAAATATTTCAGAAGGAGAAAAGCCTTGTCGGCTTAAAAGCGCGCATGAGCGGTTCGGTGGTGAAGGGTAGCGGAATTAAACCGTTAGTCCACGCAAGAGAGATTGCAGATGAACTTGGCAAGCCGATAATGGTGCATATCGGAAACCCTCCACCTAATTTGCAAGAGATTTTTCCGCTTCTTCAAAAGGGAGATATCGTCACCCATGCTTTCCACGGAAAACAGCATGGCATCCTTAATGAAGCGGGCGAATTGATACCGGAAGCAAGAAGTGCTGTTGACAGGGGGGTTCGTTTTGACGTTGGACATGGTACCTCGAGCTTTAGCTATAAAACGATGCGAAAGTTTAAGGGCAATTATCATCTCCCATTTACGATCAGCACAGATATTTATAAAAAGAACTACTCGAATCCAGTCGGCAGTCTAATGACGACGATGACCAAGCTTCTCGCTCTGGGCTATACATTGCCAGAGGTTGTCGCTGCCGTAACGAAAAGAGCTGTCGATACGCTTCATTTAAAGGAGCAGGGGACATTTCGAATTGGTTCGATCGCTGATGTGACGATATTTGCCCTTAAGAAAGATGGGATGTTCACTCTCATTGATTCAGAAGGAGAGGAAATGAGTTATCATCAAGTACTTACACCATATATTACCATCAAGACTGGAAAGGTGGCATACACGAAGGAAAATGGAAGGCAAAATGCAAGAGTTACACCAGAAAAGTGAAAATCCGCAATTATGTATGGAAGTAATGAAATATACGGAAGGGCTGTTATCTGAAGAAAAGATTAAGATGACAGATGCGCAAAAACTCTCATTATTATCGCATATTTCAGCGATGGTCTATCGCTCCAAGCATAAGGAAATGATTCAGTCAGTTGATAGAAATCTTTTTCAGGAAGTGTCAAAACAATCGATTGAAATGGCAGGCAAAGTGTGCAATAAATTACCACATTTACATGAAGATGAGAAATACCTGCTTTCCATTCATTTTGAAACTGCAAAAATGGAAGCTTAATGAAATAAGGGGGAATGTAACATGAGTCAAGTTGTAGTTGTAATTGGAGATCGCTTAGGAAAAGGACAAAATGTCGCAAAAGGCGTGGAAGCTGCTGGTGGAAAGGCAATTGTTATCTCTGGTGTCGGTGCTGATATGCGCCTCGGTGATGTCATGAAAACAGAACAAGCAGATTTGGGCATTTCTTTCTGTGGAAGCGGTGGAGCTGGCGCAATCACTGCGCAGACAAAATACGGCTATCCGGCACATTATGGCATGCGTTCGATAGAAGAGGGTGTTACAGCGATAAATGAAGGCAAAAAAGTTCTCGGTTTTGGATTTATGGATACGGAAGAACTAGGTAAGAGAATTACGGAAGCATATTTAAAGAAAGTACAAGGGTAAACGAATGGAGAAAATCGTTCAGTATAAGGTTTCGGTAGAAGGAAAAGGAAAGTCAAAGGAGCTCGCTATTAACACTGCACTTGGGAAAATTCAGAGAAAGGTGATGGAAGAGTACAAAGCAATGATCATCCGTATTGAACCTGTGAGCATCGATGTGATTGAAGCGATTGAACATACGTATACGGAGCGCTTTTTATTATTTTTCTTTCCGAGAAAAAGGAGTGTCTATAAGGTTTTAATGGACGTGGATGTAAAGATTACGCTATTAAAAGTTGAAGATATTGATTTTAAAAAAATCGAGTCACCAGATGGTATTGTAAATAATATTTTCCGCAATGGGCAAGTAGCGGATAAATAAATAGCGGAGGAGAAACGTATGGAATTGATAGAAGTAGCAATAAAATCAATTATTATTGGTGCTCTTGTCGGTGTTGGCGTCGGTGCTGGAGCTGCTCGAATGTTTCATGCACCGAAAGCGCAAGGAATGGGGGCATTTCGGACATTAGGGGAACTGAATGCCTGTGCTGGCGATGCCGCTTCCCACTTTTCGTTTGGATTAGGTTTCTTTTTTAACGCATGGGCATCCTCAGTTGGGGCAGGTGCTTTCACACAGGATGTGGATCACCGGATTATTCCGAACTGGGCGGCAGCAGTATTGATGAGAAAAGGCAGACGTCCTGAGGATACACTCCATAATCCGAAAAAAATGGCAATCTCCGGCGGAATTATTGGAATCATTGTTGTTGCTTTTTTAAATTTAACTGCTTCTGCCATTCCGGAATCATTGCAAGCGATTGCTGTTCATGTTCTTGTGCCGGCAGCGAATTTATTAATTAATCCTGTTATGCCTGTTATTTTCTGGCTGGCTGCATTAGACGCTGGAAAGCGCTCTGGCTTCTGGGGCACGATTTTCGGTGGTGCTGCCCATTTGATTATGGGGAATGCCGTACCAGGCGTTGTGCTTGGGATCTTAATCGGCAAGGGAGTCGATGATAGCGGCTGGAATAAAGTGACGAAGACATTGCTTATTTCAGTCATTGTTCTCTTCATTTTGAGTGCATTCTTCCGTGGCTTTGATATTCAATTATTGGAAAGCATGTACATCACGCCGCCAGAATGGCTGCTAGATTTCCATAAACTATTAGGACTAGAGGTGAAGTAAATTGACAACGCAAACAGAGTCTTTAGAAAAAGATATGTATAAATCATTTTGGTATGCAGATTGGTCGTTTCCAATCTTTGTAGCGCTTCTATCGGCAGGTATTTTTGCCGGAACTCATATGTATTATGTGTATAAAATTGGCGCATTTAATGATGTTGCGATTGTTGCCATGCTAGAAGCGGGAATTCAAGGAGCTGGCTACGGTGCAGCAGCAGCTTTTGGTGCAAGTTTTTTATTTGCCCGAGTGTTAGAAGGTGCGCTTGTTGGGATTCTAGATATTGGCGGATCATTACAAACCGGTATTGGGATCGGTGTGCCTGCGATTTTGCTGGCATCGGGAATTACTGCTCCTGTTGAAAACTTTATTCTTTCTTTAATTACCGGCGCTCTACTAGGGGCACTGGTTGGTTATTCAATTTTAGCGATTCGTAAATTAACAGTCGGACAGTCCAACTCTACTTTTGGAGCAGACATCATGATGGGAGCAGGAAATGCATCGGGTCGCTTTCTTGGACCGCTCATCGTCATCTCAGCGGCTAGCGCGTCGATTCCAATTGGAATCGGTTCAACAATTGGCGCGGCGATCTTTTATATATGGAAAAAGCCGGTAGCAGGAGGAGCAATTTTAGGTGCCATGATTTTTGGTGCAATATTCCCAATATCTTTAGAATAGGAGGAGTAGCAATGAGTATTTTTGCACAGTTCGGTCTTCGTAAAGTCATTAATGCTAGTGGGAAAATGACAGCGCTGGGGGCTTCTGCAGTCAGTGATGAAGTTGCAGATGCGCTTAAAAGAGCTGCCCAGGACTACGTCGATATTGAAGAAATGATGGAATTTGCCGGCCGCGTCATAGCTGAATATACAGGGGCAGAGGATGGATGCCCGACATGCGGCGCCGCAGCTGGAATCGCGATCTCCACAGCCGCTGTCATCACTGGGAAAAATCTTTCCTTAATTGAAAGAATGCCAGATTCAGAGGGACTCAGGAATGAGATTATTATTCAAAAGGGACAGCAGGTTCATTTTGGAGCAAGCATCGCACAAATGGTTCGACTTGGCGGTGGAAAAGTTGTCGAAATCGGCAATGCCAATAAGGTAGAGGCGGATCATATCAAGCAGGCAATCACAGATAGAACGGCTGCACTTCTTTATGTTAAATCGCATCATGCCGTGCAAAAAGGCATGCAGTCGATTGAAACGATGATGCAGATTGCGAAAGAGCACCAAATACCGTTCATTATCGATGCGGCGGCAGAAGAAGATTTTCAAAAATATATCCGCATGGGAGCAGACATCGTAATATACAGTGGAGGAAAGGCATTGGAAGGTCCAACTTCTGGTTTGATTTGCGGGAAGAAAGAGTGGATGGAAGCCTGCCGCATGCAATACAAAGGAATCGGCCGTCCAATGAAGATTGGAAAAGAAGGGGTTGCTGGGCTTATTGCCGCTTTAAAACAATATCCATTTAAAAAGGATAATGCTGAAGAACAGATTGAGCGCATGACGAGGCTGAATACTGCTTTGGCAGATGTGAAAGGATTGTCTTGTTCCATCAAGCAGGACGAAGCCGGAAGAGCGATTTATCGCGCGCAAATTCAGGTGGATGCAAGTAATGCAGGTATGACAGCAGCAGAGCTTCTTAGTCGACTTGAAACAGGAAACCCTGCCATTTTTTTAAGGCATCATTATGTAAATGTCGGGATTTTGGCGGTCGATCCGCGACCTTTATTGGAGGGACAGGAAGACATCATTGCAAGTGAAATTAAACGGATATTAAAAGAGGTGCAATCATCATGAAGCAAAAAGTTATTTTCAATGTATTAGCAAAAGATGTAGAGAACGCGAAAGAGCTAGCAGATTTAGCTGGTGATCGTGTGCTTATCGGTGTTATGGTAAAAAATTTTCCTTCGGCTGAAGCGGCGATCGAACAAGTTGAACTCTATAAAGATAATAAAATCCCTGTTTCAGTAGGGCTTGGAGCAGGCGATCCGGCAATGTGGAAAATGGTTGCAGACGTTTCAGCCAAAACAGTGCCGAATCATATAAACCAAGTATTTCCAGCAGCGGGCTATACGCTCGGACGCATACACGAGCTTGGGGCAGATCGTACGCTCGTAAATGCCCTTGTTGAACCTTCTGGCTCTCCCGGTCAAGTTTACGTTTCTACTGGACCAAGCAGTTCTCGTTTCAAAGAAAAGGTATCCTGTGAAATGGCTGCAACCATGCTCGCTGAGCTTGGTATAGATTCTGTCAAGTTCTACCCAATTGACGGTGATAGACGCCTTGATGAAGTAGCAGCAATGGTGAAGGCTGCTGTCGATGCGGGATTAACCATTTTTGAACCGACGGGTGGAATCGATGTGGAAAATGTTCAGCGAATTGTTCAGACCTGCCTTGATCATGGTGCGAAAACGGTAATTCCCCATTTGTATACATCATTAATTGATCAAGAAACCGGCAAAACAGAAGTGGGAAAAATGGAACAATTATTGAGGCTGGAATGGAATTAAACAGATGAAAGAAGACACATATGCAGTTATTTTTGATATGGACGGTGTTGTTGTAGATAGTGAGCCGGTATATCGGATATGGAATCGGGAGTTATTTCAGCGCTTAAATATTACCGTTCCAGAAGAAATAAGAGCACAGTTAATCGGTGGCAGTTCAAAGCGAAAATGGCAGCTGATTAAGGAGCACTGTCGGCTTTCACAATCAGTGGAGGACCTGATTCAGTACCAATACGAATTCTTTCGCGCAAAACCATTTAACTTTAAGGAGATTCTTTTTCCAGGTGTTCTACCTTTAATAGTGGAACTGAAAAGTAATGGAATTAGCATTGCCTTGGCATCTTCCTCGGATAAAGAACGAATCAATCGAGTGTTAACGGATTGCGGTTTGCAGTATGTTTTTGATGTAATTGTGAGCGGTGAAGATTTTGCCGATAGCAAGCCAAACCCAGAAATTTTTCTGCACACGGCAAAACTGCTTGGCAACCCCCCGCAACAATGCGTTGTCATTGAAGATTCAACGAATGGTTTAGTAGCAGCGACCCGAGCAAATATGAAAAAAGTGGCTGTGAGACATCGGTCGATCAAAATGGATTTATCGCTAGCAGATTTAATGATTGATTCCTTGGAAGAAGTAAATTCTACCAAACTGAAAAAAATGGTGTAAACAAGCTTAAAGGAGAAAAGGGAATTAATATGGTACCTATAGTTAGGACACTTGAAAAAGAGTGTTTTATCTATAGGTATTTTTTTATATACTTAAACTTACTAAATAAGAACTAGGGGACAACATGAGTAAAATAACATTTTCAACTAC
>NZ_JARGEJ010000170.1:0-586 GCF_029211245.1 Robertmurraya sp. DFI.2.37
TGCAAGGAACTTTGCAAGTATGACCGTGTGGCGTTCAACTCCCTGGAGGAAGGAACTTCTCTGACAGTCCAAAATAACCTGCGGCGCTTTGGTATGGCCGAGGTAAGCCGCCATTTGGCGTTCATCAAGGAGGACATCCCCACCTTGAAGATCAGGCTCCGGCGTCATAAGAGTTTCAACATCGTGATCATTGACAGCTTCCATTACACGCAGATGACGTATCGTGACTATATCCAGCTGAAGGAGGTGGAAAATATAAAGTCACTTGACCCACTATTATACTCCTGATTGACCCATCAAAAAAATATGAGATTTAAGTAGAGAAAAATGCATTTTAACCCGGATCAGTTTCAGTTATAATTCTTTATAGCAGATACTACTTCTTTTTAGCATTAATCTTTCTTACAGAATCTCCTGTTAGTTCAATTTTGTGTGCAGTATGTACAATTCTGTCCAGGATTGCATCTGCTACCGTAGGATCACCAATTGCATCATACCAACTTTCGACAGGAAGTTGTGATGTTATTATGATTGATTTTAATCCGTGTCTGTCTTCTATTATTTCCATAAGGATTGACCTTTCCCT
>NZ_JARGEJ010000171.1:0-560 GCF_029211245.1 Robertmurraya sp. DFI.2.37
GAGTATTACGTTGTACCAATACCTGATGGGTGATGATATCTTCCCCGCAAAACTCTACACTGTCTTTGAACTCTTTGGTGACAGGCAGATTATAGGCTATCAGGTCTCCTTCTCCTTGTAATAGTTTATGAACCAGGTCACGTGCATTCTGTGCTACTTTTATTTTCAGTTTTACGTCCAATGAACGGGCAAACTGATCGGCCAGCTCATACTGGAATCCCATAGGCTCGCCCCGATAGTCGAAATAAGAAGTGGAACTGTTCAGTGTCAGGACTACTAATTCTCCGCTGTCTTTTATTTGCGGCAAATCATAATTTGTCACTTCGGCAGATTGTTGCCGGTTACGGCACGCTGTCATGCATATACAGGCAAGAACTAATAGCCAGACATTTTTCATCTTCCTAAAATCTTTTCAATATATAGTTTAAGGATTTCAATGGCCTTTTGGTTGTTGCCTCCATTGGGGATAATAATATCGGCATATTGCTTGGTAGGCTCTATGAATTCGTCATGCATCGGTTTCAGAATGTTCCGGTATTTGTCTATCAGCATTTCCAAGG
>NZ_JARGEJ010000172.1:0-558 GCF_029211245.1 Robertmurraya sp. DFI.2.37
ATTTTCTTCATTGTATATCTTTATATAGTGCAAATCTACTGAAAACTTTTCTTCTTTAAATAGAACAGGTTGTCTTTTATTTGTGGATTGGAATATGTGTAGCTTGATGGATAAAGTAGATGTTTTTTGCTTTTGTCTGGGTGTAAGTATTGGTTCTTGAAGTTGATGGTGTTTCCGAACAACCGTCGAGATGTAAGAAAATGATTTTTTTTCTTCTCGGCATTTTTTCTCCTAAAGTTTTTCCCAAGTGTTTGCAGAGTCAGCATTTTTGAGAGCTCTGTGGTTTGTGTTTCGTAACCTGTCCGGTTTTTCTTCGGGCTTGCTTCTTTTCCGTCTTTCCTTGTTTTCCGTCTGCTGTTTTCGTATGGGTCCCTTCCTTTTTCCGTCCTTATACGCGCGTGCGAATATTATAATGTGTGTGTCTTTTTCCTCCGGTGTCCTCCGTTATAAAAACATGCTTTGTAACACATCTGTTATTCAGAGTATTACAAAAAAGTTTCAGGAAATCCGTATAATTTTTCCTTCGTATGTTTGCTGGTAATCGTTAAAAGGTCTACC
>NZ_JARGEJ010000173.1:0-544 GCF_029211245.1 Robertmurraya sp. DFI.2.37
TCTGGATAATGCTGCTTACGTCTTCCGTAGTGAGTTCTTTCACTTCACCGGCAATCAGCCCCTCGTAACCTCTATAAATTCCTTTCACTTTAAATCCGTTAAAAATAGCGGCGCGGGTCACGGCACGGATAGCCGCGTTCATTCCGGAAGCGTCCCCTCCGGAAGTCAGAATTCCTATATATTCATCTTTTTTCATCTATCTCAGTTCTTGTTTTGTTTCATTCTGCCAATATAGCTTTCAGTTTTTTCCGGCAGTGAAAAATACGGCTCTTTATAGTTCCCAAACTCACGCCGGTTCTTTCCGCTATCTCACGGTATTTGAATCCTGACAGGTACATCTCAAAAGGTATGAAATGTGACTCCGGTACACTTTTGATGGCATTACGTATCTTTTCCAGGTCATAGTTCTTGTCCACCTCCTCTGTACGGGACTCGTCCATGATCCGCGAATAATATGCAGGATCGGAGGATATGTACAGGCGGGTATGACCGACCTCCGCCCGGTAACCGTTGATAAACGTGTTGCGCATGATGATAAACAGCC
>NZ_JARGEJ010000174.1:0-543 GCF_029211245.1 Robertmurraya sp. DFI.2.37
GTACGGTCTTTTCATGTTTGGCTTCCGTAAAGAGTCTTTCACTCACCCCATAGCAGCTCTGCTGCCATAAGGTGAGTGAATGTCTCTTGCGGACAAGTCCTGTGACGTTCCGCTGATGGTGTGGGGCGAAGCTATAAAAACAGACAGACGGCATTGCCGGTTACAAAAGGACAGATGGTGGAGGTTGCTGCAAGGACAACAGGTTGGCTTGATTGACACTTGTGGCAAATGTGCCATCGTCCTTGCTTTGCCCCAAAGACGGGTACACAGCATATAGCAGACTTGTATGCCATTTGCCGTGTACCGGTCAAAAGGGCAAAAACATCCTTTATAAAAGCATGTACACTTAAAAGAGGAAGTTGTATGGGTAAGACTTTATAATATAAGAGTGATATGGCTTACAAATTATCGGTGCTATTTTAGATTAGTGCCACGATTTTGCTAACTTTGCAAGTGAGTGAAAACGGATTCTGATAATAAGCAATGAAGCCATTACATCCATATCCGATTACGCCGAAATACACTGTAATGTTGTAAATAACC
>NZ_JARGEJ010000175.1:0-542 GCF_029211245.1 Robertmurraya sp. DFI.2.37
AGATATTATTACTGGTTCTCCAATTTCCTTGTCTATGGAGGAGCCGGTTCCGGCAAGACCAAATCCATAGGCAAACGCTGATGGAACAGTACATCAGGTCCGGATTCGCCGGTTTCATCTATGACTTCAAGGATTTTGACTATACCCGGACTGCATACAACCTGATCAGGAAACACGGATACCCCCATGAGTTCTATTATGTAAATTTCACGGACATGAACCGGACTTACCGCTTCAATCCGCTGGACAGGAGGAATATAAAGGACAGGACGATGCTCATGCAGTTGATGGAGGACGTACTGGGCGCGTTGATGCCGCCCACATCCAAACAGGACGAATGGTATACGGGCGCGCTTGGCATCCTGAACGGCGTGGCGTACAGGCTTTGGGATGAGTTCCCGGAATGCTGCACGCTGCCGCATATCGTCAACTTCGTGATGAAGGCCGATACGGGACAGCTTCAGGAATTCCTGAAGCTGAACGATATCAGCGCCATGATGGCGGGGGCGTACCTCAAGGCGGAAGGCAGTGAGAAAACACAG
>NZ_JARGEJ010000176.1:0-538 GCF_029211245.1 Robertmurraya sp. DFI.2.37
CATTGTGTTTGTTTAAATCAAGTTGGAGCTGTGCGTTTATTTTGTGTATAAATAGTAGCTGATACTCCACTGTTTCGTTTGCTCAACATGAGTAACACGGATTCATCTACATAGTTGTCGATAAGCACAAGTGAGCATTTGGCAGACTTTATTAAATCTGTAGCAAACTTATACGCATCGAATATCTGACCGTCAAAGAATATACCTTCCACCGGAGGCAATGAGGTGCGTACAAAGAAGTCTATCTTTGCATCATGTTCAGCAATGGTTTTCTCTATCTGGAAAAACTTGTTATCCATTCTCTGCTCAATCTCATTCAACCGTTGATTGATTGAATACCCTTTCAGCAAATAATCCTTTAATACATTATTTGCCTAGCGTCTAAAAAGAGTTGCATTCTTACTATTTACCCGGTAACCAACCGATAAGATTGCATCAAGATTATAAACCTTAGTTTTATAGATCTTACCGTCTGAAGCAGTTAGTTCCAAAATGGAACATACTGAATCTTCATCCAATTCTGAACTACTAAAAATAT
>NZ_JARGEJ010000177.1:0-534 GCF_029211245.1 Robertmurraya sp. DFI.2.37
AACGAAACTGATGCCGGTACAAGTTCCCAGCAGTACTTTTTTGATGAATATGGTCATGGGAAGCAATACTTCCTTCTCCAGTTCCACAAAACGGTTATAAGAAACCTGACGAGGAAAAAGGTGTTTCAGATGTTTACAGACATACTCCTTGTAGTAATGCTTGAAACAACGGAAACCACCGGAGTGAAACAGGATTAGAATAACCATAATCTCTGCATCACTCATACGGTTGGGTTTGTTACGATGCATGGTCTTCATATCCTTAATCATATATTTTTCCTGTTGCAATGTAAATTCCTTGCAAAAATCATCGGCCATACAATAAATCTCTGTAACTTTAGACTCTGGAAACATAGTGGTAATCGTTTAAATGTTATAATTCAGCACTATAAATTTAATACTTTTATCGCTATGTTTCTAATTATAAGTGAAATATATTTATTCTTATTTCGAACTCACGTTAACTATGAACTTTGAAGCATTAGTAAAACATATCAGCACGATACAGAACACGTTGCAGGCACAAGCCGCACA
>NZ_JARGEJ010000179.1:0-527 GCF_029211245.1 Robertmurraya sp. DFI.2.37
GCACTGATAATTGCCTGCGGTTATCTTTACAGCCCCTTCCATCAACGCTGTCGCAAAGGTACTGTCATCCGAATAAGATTCCACATTAAATTGGGTACCAAGCACTTCTACATTTCCTTTTGGAGTTTGTACAATAAAAGGTTTATGAATATTTTGAGCAACCTGAAAGTAGGCTTCACCGTCAAGTTTAATCCAGCGTTCTTTATCTGCGAAAACTGCAGGATATTCAATTTTAGTACGAGAATTCAGCCAAACTTTGGTTCCATCAGACAATTCCAAATTGATACGTTGACCAGCTGGAACACTGATCTTTTGAGCAGTGAGCCAATATTCTTGTCGCTCTTGGTTCTTGTAAAATAGTGTGATGACCAGAGTAATCGCTGCAACCGCTGCAATTTCTATAAATTTCCTAAATTTAAACTTCTTTTTTGAAGACTGTGAAACAGTTTCTTTTTTCGTGTCTTTACTCAGAAGCAATGTCATATCATACATCTTTCTTTCTTTAAAATAAGTACGACGGTTTTCAG
>NZ_JARGEJ010000018.1:0-79306 GCF_029211245.1 Robertmurraya sp. DFI.2.37
AAATCAATCGCTGCCTCCATTTTTCGGACTAAATGATTTTCAGGCACCAACTGGTCTAAAGCGACCATTTCTACTTGATCACGTTGAATGGAATTATGTTTCGAAAGCATCTTCATCACTCCAAGTAAGTATTGTTTCTACCTTTATTCTAAAACAAAAAAGACTGTAGGAAAACTCGATTTTCATCGAGTTTGTCTACAGTCTGAGCTGAGGTAGATACCTCAGCTTTTACGATTACAAGGGAAAAGTAAAATACATAAAATAAAACTATCAATTGGATAGTTCAAATTATGAAATTACGCGCTTGTTTTTAAAGTAGGGTAGGTATCTTCATAGGCGGAAATAAGGCCAAAACAAAATAAGGGCAGATCCCCCGTTATTAAAACTTCCTTATTTCCTTTAATTTTTTATCCTATTTAGAAACTACCGCACTCACAAAACGCACCTCTTATAATATGAATGATATGCTCATTGAAATCGAGTTTATAGAATTGATTATAATCTGTGGAGCTGGAAATGTAAAGGCTGACATGTATTTAGTTCACCCTGAAACGCAAGAAGGTCTCATGAAGACAAAGACCACCAAAAAGGAGTAACTCGTGTCCACAAGAAGGTCTCATGAGGACAAAGAGCGTGCAAAAAGAGCCCCCCATGTCCGCAAGAAGGTCTTATGAGCTTGTTTTGCAATTCTTTAAAGTGGAGTATTAACAATGGAATTTGTCTTTAGAGCCAACGGGGAGCGTTTTGGTCAAACTTCCCTTGGGCTAAGAGGCAAACTTTCACATCATTTCCGGATTACTAAATAATAGGCTTTTTTATTATCTGCTTTTTCAATAGTTATATTGTTATAAAAATATCATGAAAATTTAATATCTTTGAAATCGCTATTAAGGGTACAATGTGAATAGAGCGTTTTATTTAAAGACTTGTTAAATGCGGTGTTGATTTTTGGCTCATTTTCTTTCTGAATTTCATGAAGTGATAGGGAAGACTTGTTTTTTCATATCGTAACCCTTCATGGAAACAGAAAATCTTAAAGGCTTGTGGTTTCAAACGAAATGAGCCAAGAATCGTTTAATCAACAATATTGTTTAACAAAGCTTAGCTAAAAGAAAGTTACATGGAAGTGTTAAAGTTAATATAATGGAAGCGATTAGTAAATCGTATTGGTTTCGAATTTAATGAGTCTTTTATCATATGAAATATGATAATATAGGTCATAGGTAATGATCGTAGAAAAATGAATTCTTCTAATTCTGGATAAAATAAGATTTGTGTCTGATGATTTTGCACAAATTTCTTTGTGCTGATTTAAATTACTACATGGGGAATGGAAGTATGAATAAAAAACTAAAACATTTAAAAAAATTTAATCAGTTTAGTAAAATAACGTTAATGATTTTAACCATTGTTTTATGTGTAAATCTGCTTTCAAATTCTACTGCTTTTGCAAATGAATCACTGGATGAGCCAACAATTGCAAGCGAAGCGGCAATTTTAATAGAAGAGGGCAGCGGTAGAGTCTTATATGCCAAAAATCCGGATGCACTTATGTATCCTGCTAGTTTAACAAAGGTGGCAACTGCCATATATGCGATAGAAAACGGGGACTTAGAGGCCATTGCTACAACTAGTGAAAAGGCTAGACAAGTTGATGGTACTAGAGTGTACTTAGAGGTAGGAGAAAGAGTCTCATTAAAAAAGCTTATTCAAGGTTTGCTGATCAATTCTGGCAATGATGCTGGTGTAGCGATTGCGGAGCATTTGCATGGGTCTGAGGAGAAATTTGCCCGCGAATTAAATGCCTACTTAAAAGAGATTGGTTTAACGGATACGAATTTTATCAATTCCCATGGCTTATTTGATCCTGAACATACGACTACAGCTAGGGACTTGGCATTACTTACCCAGTATGCTATGAAAAATGAAGTGTTTCGCGAAGTTTTTGGAACGAGAGAATTAAAGTGGGATGGTGAAGGCTGGGATACGACGATCTACACGCATCACCGCTTGTTGTTAGGGCGACCATATGAAGGAGTTACTGGCGGAAAAAATGGTTATGTGAATCAATCAGGACAAACGTTAATAACGACGGCAAAAAGAGGGGATATGTCTGTAATTGCTGTCGTATTAAAGGGAGCCACGCAAACCGAAATTTATAATGATACAGTAGAATTACTTGATTATGCTTTTGCCAACTATCACTTTGCTTCTATCCCTAAAGGGGAAGAATTTACTTTAGGTGAGCGAATCTTTGTCACAAGAGAAGAATATAAATTTCCACTTGTACAAAATGAAGAGTTTAAAGAAGAAATGACAACGGAAGGTCTTTTAAGAATTAAGAATCAATATGGAGATGAAATTGCAGTATATCCGATTCATGAAATAGAAATACCTGAAATACAAACAACAACAGTGGATGAATCAGAGCTAGTTGAAAAAAAGGACGATTCCAAGAAATTAAATGCTTTTATGGTTATTTCGATTATGATGATTTTAGCTGGTATTGCAGTCCTAAAAAATCGAAATCGCAAACGTCACCACTTGAAGAAGCTTTGAGCTTAAATATCGAGAAAGGATTGGTATTAAGGGACCAATCCTTTCATGTTTTAAAGGGATGTGAATAAGAGCCATAGCATCCACTTGCCTTATTTAAACTAAAGCTTTTATTAGTTTGAAATCAAACGTCTCTTTTTTTAATGGAGAGCTTATGGAACATGCGCTTTCTATACTAGTGAAGATTGAATAATGCTCCCATTCGCAGTCAGCAGCTTTTTCTAAATGATTTTTTAAAGGTTAAATAGATGAGATAGATTAATAAGATAATAACCCCGATCAAAATTTGCCATTCTATCCCGAGGGTTAAAAAATAGACAATGGAGTATGCTTCTATCATAATAGCGGGAATTTTGCCAGCTGTACTGGCGATAGAGAAAGGCAATACCTTCAATTTACTTATGGCTGCAGTAAGTGTGACAATGCCAGAAGGTACGAAGGGAAGCACTCTTAGGAAGATAACAATAAAGAAAGCTTGAGCTCCATCTGACTCCTTTAATTTGCTTAAATAGCGATTTTCTAGTTTGTTGAAGCGAGGAAATGCAGATAATTTTTGCAGTCCTTTTCTGTATAGAGTGAAGCTAATAATGGCACCAGCTGCTTCACCAATGATTAATATGATGATAGCGAGATTTAAGTTTAAAGCACTAACTGTTCCAAGCGTTACGAAAGTGCTAGGCAGTATCCCTGCTATCGCAATAATGATATTAAGAAGGATGCTTATTATACTTATTATAATTGGATATGGTGTAAACAGATCAAACATCATGTTTTCTCCCAAGCTAAGTGTCTAGTTCATGATCACTAAGAGTGCTGAGCAGTCATGCTCAAGCGAAAATGAATTTTTTCGTTTACTTTATGTAGAAGTGCAGTTCGGCATGCTAGTTTTCGTGACCTTCGTTGAGTTCTTATAATAAATGCCACTAAACTTTCGGGGAAAGGGTAGCCCAGGCTACTTCTCTTGCCTGGGCTCCTTAAAGGTTGTTCTTCTAAGTCACTTTTCTCAGTGACCATAAAAAATACAATGTGGGAATAATCAAGAGCGTGGAAGAAGCCATTCCAACTTGCACAGATGTATAAAGGGCAACGATTCCCACTAAGGGCCCTCCAGCTACTTGCCCTAGTGCATCAAGTTGACCAAACATTGATAGTGCCGTAGCTCTTCCTTGAGACGGTAATCGTTTATTAATCATCACGCTCATTAATGGTGAGTTAACATTCCGTAGCGACGCAATTGCCCAGTATAATAATACAGCTATAAAAAAGTTGTTCGTAAAGGCGAAAAGGAGGATGGCCATCGTTAATACACTGTTAAAGAGAAATAACACAAGCGCGTAGCTTCCTTTTACGTAGAACTCGACTATTTTTAACATAGCTAAATTTAATAAAAATGCAATGGCATAAAAAGCGCCAAACCAGTAAATAGAGTCTTCCTCTGTGAGATGAAAACCTGCAATAAAATGGGCTCCCCATAAACGGTCGAAACCTTCGCTTGCAAGTCCCCATAATAGTGTGATGAAAGCAATACCGACTAGAACCTTATTTCCCTTAATATGTGATACGCCACCTTTTAGCGCAAGCGTCATCTGGCCTAGGCCCGTAAAACCATTGTCGGCAGCAGAAATAAATTTAGTTTCTGGAACCAGCATTGAGAGCAGAGACAATAGAAGTAATAAGCCTCCAGCAGTCAAAATAGTTGCTTGAACTGAAAATAAAGCGGCAAGCAGAACGCTGGCAATGATGCCACTAAACCTTCCAATCGAACTGTATTGTGCCCCTTTTAGGAAAACCCGCTCCAATTCCTTGCTTTCCAATTCGTCAGAAATCCATGCCTCTTCTGCTCCGCTAATAAACGTCCAAACTAGTCCCCATAAAATAGCCCCAATAGCAATTGCCCAAAATTCTGGAAAACTCCCTTCAAGTAGATGGGCAGCTCCTAAAATGAACGTCCCGACGACTAAGGATTTTTTTCTTCCGAAAAAGTCAGCCACTAGTCCCGTGGGCATTTCAAATAGTAAAATGGATAATTCCATAATAGTTCCGACTAGCACTAGCTGAAGTGGATTTAACTCAGCCTGAGTTACATAGTAAATAGCATTCAATGTAAATACCATTTGGATCATAAATGCACGTGAACTAGTAACTAAATAATAGATATTTTTGATATTCAATGTTTTCCTCCGATTTATGAGATATGGATACTCAAATCGGAGAATAAGTTTTCAAAAATAGATTTTAAGCTAACATACTCTCCGATTTGCTTGTGAAAGTAAGTGTTATGCTTTTCATATTCATCGCTCCTTTATAAAGTTATATTAAGTATAATGAATGTTATTTGAATTGTCATTGCAAAAAGGGAGTATCGTATAAGTAGAAGAAGGTTGCTCTTTTTAGAAAGCCTGAAACAAAATGTTCAAAAACACTTTGGATTATTATGGTAATATGGAGGGGTGCTATTTAAAAAGGAGGGAAGCTGTAATGGAAATTCCAATTGGAAATGGAGCTCTTATGCTACCACCGTTACATATTACGATTGTCGGACTTATTATCTTATTTTTCTTAATACGGTGGAGTAAGCAATTAGAGACTGGACGTTATAAAGTTTTCTTATATTTTCTAATTGGTACTTATGCTGCGCCTATTTATTCTCAAAGTACGGAAAAAGGTCAATTTCAACTATGGATTCCGCTAGGATTTATCATTCTTTTTTTGTATTTGTATCGCAGTAAAAGCAATCATCCTTCAAAAATGAAAGCAAGTCTACTAGGACTTTCTATCGCAATCTATCAGATTATTCAATTTTATAGTAGTTGAATATTATGGAAAAACAGGAATTTAAGAATTTTGAGATGAACATATTTGGTACCCATGAAGTACACTTACCAACAATAATTTCAAAACTCTCCCAATGATAAAAGGTTGGTTGATACGTTTGTGAGTATCTTTACTTCATAAGGAACATAAACCTTAGAAAAGCCTAGAATGCTTTTAATTTGTTACACTAGTACTAGGATTATAAGTTTTGTTTAGCGAAAATTCGAATGGAGATTAGCATTGAAGCACCTCCTATTAAAAACGCGATTACAAAAGGTATCCAAGCTTTCATTGCCTGAGATACTGGTAGTTCGAAATGAACCTGAATGCCTGTAGATAGAACCAATTCTATAATTGCTGGTAGGGTAAAAGGCGTCAAAAAAATGAGTATAAAAAAGATATATTTTGTTTTTTCATATCCAAATCTTGTTTGAATAGGGATTAATATGCCAAAAAAAACAGCAATAATTAGAAGTGAAATCCCGATATTGTAAATACTTAACTTCGACATTCCGGAAGTTGTACCAATGGCAACTGCAAGATTATATAAAAGAAAGCTAGCAATAAAAATAACCAATATAAATAAGTACTTTGCTTGAATTACACTGTTTCTTGTATGTGGTGTAGTACAGAGCAACGCTGAACCTTTATATTTGTCTTCATGCATGGAAACCATATTAAATAAAATATATTCAATAAACAAAACCGTAATAAGAAAACTAGCAAAGCTACCGCTAGCAAATCCTAATCTATTATATATAAATAGTGGACCTAAAACAGCAAAAATAAGCATAAATAATAGGTATCTTTTAGCGAGAATTAAATCTTTTTTGACAAGATGAAGTAACAAGATTATCTCTCCTTTACATATGCTAACATAACTTGTTCAATAGAAGGCTTTTCAACGATGATATCGTTCATTTGTTCATAAAGAATGTCGGCCTTATCTGTAATACCTTCAAAGCCATAATCAGTTTGATGTAAACTTAAAAATAGTTTTTTTGTATGTTCATTAATCGCATGGTTAGCTCCTTTAACTAAAGCATGCTTCTCTAATAGTTCATCCTTATTTTTATTAAAAATAATTTTACCCTTGTTAATTAATAGAAGCATATCAGCAACTTTATCTAAATCAGAGGTAATGTGTGTTGAAAAAAATACACTTTTACCTTCATCTTTGACAAAATCTAATAGTATTTCCATCAATTCATCCCGAATAAGTGGATCAAGACCGCTTGTTGGTTCGTCCATGATAAGTAAGTCTGCATGGTGGGAGAGGGCGATTGCAATTGAAAATTTCATCCGCATTCCTTTAGATAATGTAGAAATTTTTTGATTCGCATTTAGATCGAACTGCCGGAGATAGTTTGAAAATTTGGATTCATCCCAGTTGGAATATGCTGGGGCAATGATACTTTTCATCTCTCTTAAAGTCATTTCTTCATAAAAATAACCTTCATCTAAGACTACACCGAGTCGATTTTTGATCGCATATTCATTTCTTTCGATGTCTCTTCCAAAAAATGAAATAGCTCCTTCGTCTTTTGGATAAAGTCCAAGTAGTGTTTTAATAGTGGTCGTCTTTCCAGAACCATTCACGCCAATAAATCCGGTAATACACCCTTCGTTAAGTGAAAAATTTAATCTGTCTAAGCTGAAATTATGTAATTTCTTTTTTAAGTTTTTCACTTCGATAACCGCTTTCACTATTCATCATCCTCTTCGAAAATGATATCCATCATCATATAGAGTTCTTCTTTGCTTATTCCAAGATTTTTCACCATGATCCATATTTCTATAAGCTTTTGCTCTATCAAATATCTTTTAGATTCTGATAATATTTCCATGTTTTCAGAGGCAACAAAGGAGCCCTTGCCCACGATCGAAATAATAAATCCTTCTTTTTCTAGTTCCTCATATACTCTTTTCGTTGTTAGAACACTGACATGTAAATCACTTGCTAAGGAACGAATAGAGGGGAGTTTTTCGCCTCCTTTTACTTCTTGTCGTAATATTGCTTCTTTAATTTGTTCCTTAATTTGTTGATATAACGGTTGTTCAGAACGATTTTTAATAGTTATTTTCATAGAAATACCTCTAAAAGTGTATATGTATTTGATACACACTATTTACATAATATACACTCGAATCATACTGTAAAATATTTCAAACAACAAGATTCTTCACGAAATTGTCAAAAAACATTATAGTAAACATAGATAATCATCAGGCTCAGATGCAACTTCTCGAAATTTAAAGTCCTGGAATCAAAAGGTATACACGTTATCAAAAACTACTGATAAGGAAAAATCGTATTCAATCGAACCAGGCTATACCGTGACAAAAATCAGCTCTTAACTTTTAAAGGATTCTTCCATAAAAAATATGGATTTTTTACGTTTGAAAATTTCTGAATTTTGGACTTCTTCTGATTATTTTTTTGAATAATGGTAAAGGTTACTGTGTGTTATTCAATAATATAATTGTTAGTATTTGTCTTTCAGGATTTGTCGTTGAAAACATTCACTGCATCGCAATTGAAACCCTCCAAGGGCATAGAGGCAGAAAACTAGCGCAAGTGATTGCCCATTATTTTGTAAAAGATTGCTTAGAGAATGGTAATATTCCTTATTGGGATTGCATGGAAGAGAACTGGCCGTCTGTAGCGATTGCGGAGAATTTGGGATTTGAGAATGTGTTTAATTATAAGGGATACTATTTCAAACTAAGAGATTAGGAAACCATTATTTTTTAAAAAAGGAGAAAGTTGAAATTGAAAAATGTTCTTAAAATCCTAACGGTTGTGTTTATTTTTCTTGTCCTGTTTAGTGTATATGCTATACATGAGGTGAAAACTGTATTTAATGAATTCGTTCACAATTTAGTTAACGAAAGAACATTAAATCCCATAAATATGGAACTATTTACTGAGAATATAGAAGGTCTGGAGATTAAGTTTGAAAAAGAAGACAGGACATCGGTGGAAATGATAAAAGCGATATATCCAAAAGCAAAAGCGGAGTTAAATAAATTATATGGCAGTCATTCTGATGCACTGACTGTTATCGTGTATGCTAATGAAGAGGCTTTTCATGCTGCCTCTTCCTCTGAAAAATCAGGTGGATATTACCTTCCATTAAATGAATCTATCCACCTTAAGAGTGAAATTATGGTATCAGGCTCTCAATTCGAGAATTTATTTCATCATGAGTATGCCCATTACAGAACGGATCGATTTTTAGAGGAGCATGGGATCTCTGGTGAAAGCATACCTACTTGGTTTAACGAAGGAATAGCCGAATTAATGAGATACAGGAATACTGAGGTTGATATCAACCAGATAGAAAAAGTGGATTTTGAAGAATTAATGACGAACACATCCTTTTATAAGGAAAGAGATGGGAATGCTGATCCATATCTCCAAAGCTACTTTGCTGTAAAAGAGCTCGTCGATCAATTTGGAATGGCGGCTATCCCTGAGATTTTAATAGCTTTAAAGGATATGGATTTAGAACAAGCTCTTAGTAAAATAGTAGGGATGAATAGTGAACAATTATTGAGTAGCTATTTAGAAAGGAGAGAAAGTATTAACAAATTAATCGCTCAAGCCGAGGAGTACCAAGTTAAGGGAGATTATAGGTTGACTCAGAATATTTATGAAGAGGTGCTTCGATTAGAGCCAAATAACTTTTTTGTAAGTAGATCTATGCCTCATGTATTGGTTAAGCAATCGCAGTTTTTCGAGGCAAAAGCGATGTTAAAGAAGAGAGAAGATTTAGAAGGATATGAGCTTGAATTGTTGGCTGAACTTTCGCTACTGAGTGATTTGAATGAGTCTCTAAAATATGCGGAAATGTTTGAAGAGAAGATCGGAACGAATATCGATGATCATCAGTTTACATCCCCTTTTGGAAATGCCATTCGGCAAAATATTGCTGAGCCGGTGAATGTTTATCTAAGATTAATAAACGGAAACCTAATAACTTACCAAGAAATTGCTGATCAATTAAAGATAAACATAAAGGAAATGTATCCAGATGATCCGCGTGTTCAAAGCTTGTAAATAAGAATGGGCAAAGCGTTTGGGAAATTTGGGATTAGAAACAAAACTGGCAAATCTTATGTTAGTGGGAACCCGTTGGCAGTAGGTGAATATATACTGTGGTTCATGTTTGGCTCATAAATCATAAAGGTGAACTCCTTTTAATGAATGGACATTCTATCCCAACTGGATCGATCTTAGAAGGTGAAAATAGTCTCGAGGGCGCATTAAGAGAAGGAAAGAAGGAATTGAAATCGGGATCACATTGATATCTTCCACTGGGGGGATCGCTATTGCGATTTTGATGATGTGTGGGTTTTTCGAAAGAATTTCGAAAAGATTGAAACGATCCTTCGAGCAGAGAAGGTTGTTGATATGAAGTGGGCAACAAGAGCTGAATTAGATAGGATGTTTCAAGCAGACTGCATTGTACCAATTTTAAGCTATATTTAAAAAAGGAGAGAAGAATTTTGCTATCTAGGAGAGTGATGATGTTCAACAACATAAACTATTTGAAAAAAGGGAATGAAAAACAAAAGAGAGCTTATGAGGCAATTGAAGTTTTAGGAGTTATGGAACAACTCTCTGAGTATGATCCTACTCTTTGTGGGACGTTGCCGATTGAAATTGATATTGCAGATTCGGATTTAGATATCATTATGGAAGTTCATGATTTACAACAATTCGAGAAGGCGATAACGGAACTTTACCATGATAAAGAAAATTTTCAAATAAAAAGACGTATCATGAGAGGCATTCCGGTTGTGAAGGCTAATTTCCTTTTTTCCGGGTTCGAATTTGAATTATTTGGCCAACCGCAGCCAGTAGAAAAACAGAATGCCTACCTCCATATGCTAATAGAACATGCGCTTATAATGGAGTCCCCCCACGTAAAAGCAGATGTGATTACTCTTAAACAACAAGGCTTTAAGACAGAGGCTGCGTTTTGTAAAGTTCTTGGATTAGACTTTGAAGATCCTTATGAGAGTCTTTTAACGTACGGCAAAAAAAGAGGGTTCATTTAAAGGGATCTGTCCATACTTTACAGTCGTTATGCGAAAAACATTCGTAGACCAATAATAATCAATAGAATAGAGAGCATTTGCATAATCATTTTACTAGGAATTCGCTCGGATAACCGTATTCCAATCTGGGAACCGATCATCACCCCAATTCCTCCCCAAAGAACGGTCATCCACTCGATGTTGTTATAAACGAATTGTGCAGCAACACCAATTATGGAATAAAGAGCAAGCGCAAAAATGGAAGTAGCTGTTGCGTAATGTGTTGGAACTTTAAAAAAGTAGATTAAAACTGGCACAAGAAGCCAGCCTCCTCCGATCCCGAGGTAGCTAGACAATACTCCCATGATAAAACCAAGTGGCAGCAATCCCTTTAGTGGAAGGGGCCGTGCTTCTATCTCCAATGCACTATCGGCAGTGTCTGCCTCCATCTTAATACTAGTATCTCTTTGTTTCTGAAGAATTTTAAAAGGGGAATTTTTTGCAAACAAAAAAATCCCTAGCGCCACTAGAATGGTGGCGAAAATAATATAAAAGTAACTGGATGAATATAGCTGCAGCAACCAAACTCCAAGTATGGAGCCAGGAAATGCCCCGATGCCGATGAACATTCCCGTTCGATAGTTAATTTTATTTTGCTTGGCGTAGCCAACCACTGCGGATAGAGAGTTTATAAAAACAATGACAATGCCTGACGCAGATGCACTTACAGGATCGATATGCAATAAAAGAAGCAGTGCCGGTACAAATATAAATCCTCCGCCTGCGCCAACAATTGTTCCGTAGCCGCCAGCAATCATGCCTACTGCGAGAATTAGCAGTCCAGTTGCTATTTCCATGTTTTGTTCTCCTTTACCTCGGTTATCTTTAAATTATCAGATAGGAGAAGTGCTGCATATTGACAATATTTTATAGCCCATAAATAAATGTAATACCTGTTGAATCGAAGGACATACTTAGTGAAAAATGAAGTAATTGGCAAGGCTTCGACGATAGATAGAGTAGAGAAAAAAAGACAAAGCTTTCGTTTTAAATTAGTGGTACATTTTATTCATAGAAAACAAATAGTTTAGGGTAAAAAGCAAAGGTGGAATTTATACCATGAACCTTGATAGTTTAAAAATGTTCTGCGCTGTAGTTGAGGAAGGAAGTATCAGTAAAGCGGCGCGACTCAGCTTTGTTACACAGCCAGCGGTGACAAGACAAATACATCAATTGGAAGAACTCTATGGAACATTATTATTTGAACGAACAGATGGAAAGCTTGTACTCACTGAAGCGGGAAAAGCACTGTATCCTTTTGCAAAGGAAATGGTCGAATATATTAAAAGGTCACATGAAGCGATAAATGAGATCGTTGGAAATCAAGAAACCTCTCTACATGTAGGAGCCAGTCAAACGATTGGAGAATATTTATTACCTGGCATACTAGGAAGCTTTAGAAAACAACACCCAGCAATCAAATTAAATTTAACGATTGCCAACACACCGACGGTTTTAGAGAAATTAGACAATAATGAAATAGATATTGCTCTTGTAGAGGGAACAGTGAAGAATGGCCGTTTTAACATCGAGAAGTTTGCGGAAGATGAACTAATTTTAATCGTTCCTATTAATCATCACTGGAAAAATCGAAACATGATTGAAATTCATGAACTGCTCAACGAGAGAATGATTTTGAGAGAAGAAAATTCAGGCACGCGATTAATTGTTGAAGAGGCGCTAAGGGAAATGGGAATTCTAGAGGAAATTGAAATTTCACTGGAGCTTGGCAGTATGCAATCTATTAAAAGCGCTGTAGAAGCAGAACTTGGTATCACGATTCTTCCAAAGCTAACCGTTTTAAAAGAGTTGAAATATGGTACACTTCGTGAAGTGAAAATCGCTGATTACCAAATTACAAGGGAATTGTGGTTAGTGCAGAAAGAACATCGTTTTCAAAAAACAGGATTAAGGTATTTTATTGAATATATCCGAAAGAAGTAAGATTGGCCAACCGATTAAAATGACGATAGCAAAAAGAGGAACAGCTATTTAGAACCTTTTGCACAAAATTTGTGAATTATTTTATGAATATCATTTAATTTACCTTCTGCCAATTTCGTTTTGCTATGATTGAAGGCAATAAACTAAGAATAAGAGATATCAGCTAAATTATTTGATATCTCTTAAACTGTGGAGAAAGCATTAGAAAACGAGAAGTATAAAAATATCGACCACATATAAAATCTAATTTTTCAATACAGCGGCAAAAATTCATATACAAAGTATATGTTTTGTTAAATTCGTGAATAGATCATAATTTATGGAATTATAGTGATGCCCCAGAATCGGGATCTGATTCTACATCCCACCAATCTGCCATCTGCTTCCTCCATTCGTTTGCTTTTTGCTGGTTTCCTACTTTTTCATAGAGTGTTATGAGTGGTTGATATAGCTCGATGGCACCGATAGCAGAAATGGTTTTACTTAGTTGGTGAATAGCAATAGCGTACTCCCCTTTGCGTACAAGTTGTTCAGCATTCCAAAGAACAAGGTCCGCGATTCTTCCCTCAGTTTGTGTACGTAATTGAATAAACCATTCATCGTGATGTGTTTCGAGGAAATTTGTTGGTAATTGCTGAATAAGCTGATTTACTTTTTGTTCTTTTCGATCTGGAGATAATTCCTCTAAAGCATTTTCAACTTCCTTTAAAAAAGTTTTCGCATCGCATACTAGATTTCCTTTAATCATGACACGCTCTCGATCAACCACTAAGTATTCCTCACTCGCCAGCTGTTTGCGCAAATATGATAAGCATACACGTAGATTTGTTTTAGCTTTAGCAAGTGGTATTTCTGGCCAAAGGGTTTCACAAATTTGCTCTCTTGATACGGAACCGTTAAAAACAAGAAATAGTAGAAGGGACTTCGCAAAGCGCCTATTCCATCCAGTTGTAATCTCTTCCCCATTTATGAACACTTGAAACTGTTGTAATAAGTTCACTTTCAACTCATTTGAACGTTCAGAATTTTTCAGACTCTCTTCTTGAATTTTGGCAACATAGTCTAAAATTTGGTTGTCCATTGATTGAATAAAGGGGTCTTCTATCTGATTTTCGCTGCGAGACTCTTCAATAAAATCGAGAATCATTTCAGCTATTACGAGTGGCTGGTCCAACACAATTAAACTGGAAGCATTCAGAACGGTGATAAAACGGCAATGTCGCAAATGCAAGGTTTGGTGCTGTAAATAGTGGGATGGGAACAATGCGTCTTTCACACCAGATAGAATAAGAATAGGACAGCTTACTTTTTCAATATCTGAGATAGGATCAGCACTAACTGTTAAATCCATCACCTTTTTATAAAGATCAAAGGAAATGGTCTCGGCGTAGTTTCGAAGTTTTATCAACTCCGAATGTCCTTTTGGTAACGTGGTAGCATGGGTGTCTAAGTATTCATGTGGAATTTGCCTCTTTCCCGTTCCTAATTTACTTCGGTGTTCTCTTATTTGTTCTATCGTGTGCGGAGGATGGCAAGGCATAGCCATAAGGGTCAGTGAAAGAACATGGTCAGGATATTTTGAGGTGTAGCGAGCTCCTATAAGCGCCCCCATCTGCCAGCCAATAAGATGTACTTTCGTTAATTTTAAGTGCTGCAGAAGTGCTTCTAGATCGGTGACGAAGTGGGAAATAGCTAATTCTTCAATAGGGGTGTCATTGTCACTCATACCATAACCTCTTAAGTCATAGGTTAAGATATTAAACGAATTTCCTAAATAAGGAAGTATACAATCAAATGCGCGCAGATCAACAGCATTTGCATGAATTAGTACTAGTGTTTCTGAATTTCTTTCATAAGCTGGATGAAATACATAGTGTATCTTTCGATCATTAATGTTAAGAAATGCCATAGTATCTTCCCTTTCTCTCTATTTGTGGAGCCTGTTGCGTTTGTGTAACGCTTTATTTGGTATACTCTATTTTGATTTTGCGATAGGTCATAAGTCCTTAGAAGAAGAGATTTGTAGATGGTCTTTCCAGTTCAATGAAAGGAGTGTTAGAAGAAGGTAGAAAAAGGGTAAGTGGAAGGTTTCAACACTCATATAAATGGGCACAGCTATGATATTAATCTACTATATGTACCGTATTAAACTGAATTTCGAAGTCGGTAATCGTGAGCACAGTTTTTATTATAACAAAAGATTTTATTAAACAATATTGTCTCTTGTGAAATCCTGTTTCACAAGCCATTCACTTATATTGAAAGATCCCAGAGGGAAATGAGACAAAAATCATAAACAAAAATTAATCATAGAAAGTGAGGAATCATTGATCAAGTATGGGACAAACACAACATAAACTCATCACTGCTTTTGTTGTATCGTCATTGGCTGTTTCAACTATATCCCCCATGCAGGGACTAGCTAGTAGTTTTACTGATGTGTCAGATCTTCACTGGGCAAAAAAAGCGATAGATTACATGAAAGAAAAAGGAATTGTCCGTGGGTATACAGATGGCACATACAAGCCAGAAGCATTTATTACTCGTGGAGAACTGGCAGTAATGTTGGCTAACTCCCTTCAACTAAATCTGGATGGTATAGAAAAGCAATCATTTATAGATATACCTGAAAACTCATTTGCCTTTTTGCATGTGGCTGCTTTACAAAAACACTTTCCCCATATATTTAAGAGTAATGGTGGATATTTTCATCCTAATCAAGTAATAGATCGGCAAACATTGGCACATTTAATTGCCAAAACTTATGAAGTGGAGATGAACCGGGAAAATCAAATGATATTTACTGATGTGGATGATTCACATCCTTATTCTGAGGACATTCAAGTTTTGGCTAGTAATGGAATTGTTGTGGGGGATGGAAATGGCCGTTTTAAACCTCGAAATCCTGTTACACGTGCTCAAGCAGCACAGTTTATTTATAATGTCCATCATTATGAAGGACCAGAAAAAATTGAGCAGATTAAAGCAATTAGTAATACTTCTGTTGAGATAACGTATAAAACGGATGTTGATATTGAAAAACTAAATTTCTTAATAACAGATTTACAAATTGTTCATATTGAAAAAACAGATAATCATACGGTTGTTTTGACCACTTCTTCTCAAACTGAAGGCAAGAAATATGTTTTAAAAGAGAGTGGGCGAACAATTGGTGATTTTATCGGCTATCCAAAAAAGGAAGAGAAGCCACCTTCTCACGGTGGTGGGTCTACACCTCTAACTCCCCAGCAGCAAGTAGATGCTGCAATTCGAAATGCTGTGGCGAGAGGAAATGACTTTGTCGTTGTCAAGGCGAGAGGTGGCGGAGATATAACCGTTACCACTGATTCGAAGTTGGATATTTATGTAGAAGTAGATACAGTAAGAGATTTAACAATTAAGGGATCGAATATAGAAAATGTCAAGATTCGCAAAGTGGGTTCAGAGCAAGGATTAATAACTGGGGACTTAGTTGTTGATACTCCTAAAGCAGATGTCGAGTATGAAAACCCTGTAAAATTGTTAGGCACATTGTATATAAAAGATGTTTCAGGAAATTCTTTCGTAAATTATGGAGAACTAAATAACGTGGATATCTCCGACTCAAATATTTCTCACTTTGTGAACCATGGGAGAATGGGAATTTTAACAATCAGCAATAATGGTAATATCGCAATTGATGGTTCTAGTTTAATTGACCTTGTCTATGTTCAAGATGCTGCAGAAGTTTCAATCCCGAATAATGCTAAAGTAAAAAAAGTAGTTGTCATGCACAGAAATGCCAAAGTTTCTGCTCACTCGGAAGTTGAGGTTGTATATGCTTATGAAGTAAAGCCAATAGAGAATGTAAGATTCAATGATTTAGATCCAGGTGTAGACATAAGAGGAGAAATTATATTTACTGCTACTGGGGCCATTAACTCAGGTGCTACTTCTCTTCAAATTGATGTGAATAACATTCATGTCATATCCATTCCATTAAAAGGATTAGAAAATGAAGAGATTACATACTCTATGGCAGATATTGATTTACAAGAGGACGATACTATTACATTATCCACAATAAATGAGTATGGTGTTGTTTCAGCTCCGATTGAAGTAAAAGTTGTCAATAATATTAGGGGAAAGTCCCCTGCTTTGACAGGGAAATTATTGAATGGACAACTATTCGAAGTCACTTTTGAGGAACACCGTGACTGGAGAGAAAGCATTATTGCCATTGTTAATGAAACAAATGGTTCATCCATTCCACTTTCATATGTCGATACAAGTAATCCCGGAATCATCATCATGGATCTTTCGAAAGTAGATTTTACGCCGGGTAACTATACAATCCGTATAGATGCTGAGGGATATGAACCTGCAAAGTTTATAATAGAAATACTAGAGTCGGTATTAATTCCACCAAATTTAACAGGCGAAGTACTTAGCCCGCAACAGTTTCAAGCATCTTTTGCTGATGACCCAAAATGGAGAGAAAGTATAACAGATGTTTGGGATGTAGCTAATGAGAGATGGATTAGAAAAACAAAGCTTACCACAACAGAAGAAGGCAAATTGACTTTGAATGTGGAAGGCAGGACCTATCAACCGGGCACCTACGAATTTTTAATTAAAGCAGAAGGTTATGAGGATGCAGTCCTTACTGTAAACGTGCCAAAACTAAAGGATGCACCTGTAGTGAGAGGCTATGTCACAGGTACAAATCAATTTGTTATTGAGTTTGAAGATGATCCGGCTTGGCGTGAAAACGTGAGGTATGTATACAATGAGACCCAAAATCGATCGATATATATGGGTGAAATTGATACAAGCCAGGATGGTAAAATTACGATAAAACAAACTGGATATGTTTATGATACTGGTATCCATATATTTCGAATAGAAGCAGAAGGCTATGAACCTGTGAGAATAGCGATTGAAAAGCCAGAACCTTTCAAACCACCAACACTCATGGGTGAGGCAATTGGTCCAGAGCTCTTTCAAGCCACTTTTCCTGACGATCCAGAATGGAGAGAGAGTATAACAGATATTTGGGATATCACAAATGAAAAGTGGATTGGAAAATCAAAGCTAACAACGGAAAAAGGCAAATTGATTTTAAATGTGGAAGGTAAATCTTATGGGCCAGGAAGGCATGGGTTCTCTGTTGACGCTAGTGGGTATGAACGGGCAGAATTTTTTGTGGAAATACCAGAGTATGACTTGCCACCTAATGTAGTATCTGCCTATGTGACAGAAAACAATGAAATGGTCTTTGAATTTTATGATAATCCGGATTGGAGAAATAGAATAGATCTAGTGTACGATAACACAAACCGTCAATACTATCTTCGTGAAAAAATAGATGTGAGTCAGCCGGGGAAAGTGATTGTAAATCTTGGTTCGACATCTCTTTCAGGAAAGGTAAGTTTCTTTCTTCAAGCTCAAGGATACGATAATGTATCAGTTGAGGTAGAGATACCAGAGCCCGAAATACCAGAGCCTAAATCGCCTGAATTAACTGTGGAAATCGTTGAACCAAATATATTCGATTTCATTTTCCTAGATAATGCAGAATGGAGAAATAACATCACTAATGTATATAATGAAACGACTGGGACCCCCATTCATCTGAGTGAGGTAGATAGAAGTATACCAGGGAAATTACGCATAAACTTAAAATCCTACTATTATGTTCCAGGTACTTACACTCTTTCTTTTCATGCAACTGGATACCCACCGGCAATGGTATTATTGGAAGTTCCAATGCCCCCTCAACCTCCAGTTTTAACAGGAGAAGTTATCGGCGTGAATATATTCCAAGCTACTTTTGTAGATGACCCAAAATGGCGTGAAAGTATTACGGATATTTGGGATATGACACATAAAAGATGGCTTGGGAAATACAAGCTCAATACGATAGAAGCAGGCAAGATCATATTGGATGTTGAAGGACGTGATTATCCACCTGGAATTTACGAATTCTCCATTGCAGCAAACGGATATGTTAGGGGAACACTTTTTGTAACAGTGACGCAGTGAGTTCTGTTTTAGTGAGCAAGGAATCGCTTCCTTGCCTCATTTTGAAATGATTCAATGAAGATTCCTTTTAAACAGTCTTTGTAATAAGCAAGAGTCAATGTGACATTAACTATTTTTTTTGCATTCCAATTGATTTCTGCAGAGGATATTCTTTTAGGTTACGGAGTAAGCTAAAAGCAGTTAATAGATTTCAAGTATACCTAATAATATATATTTTCAATTTTTGCTGTACAAATATCAATTGAATGCCGGGTTATATAAGGAATAAGCAGCAGTAAAGTGTACCCATTCTAGCAATTTTACGCAAAGTTTGTAAAAAAACGTAAGAAAGAAGGCGGAGTTTTGTTCATATAGTCTTTATGAAGCCATAAATATATCTCTATACTAGTTTAACATCCCTTTTCTAGAATACAGTTGAATACAATTTCTAGATAGGAGATGGTTCACTTGAGTAAAAAATGGTTGATAGGGACAGGGGTTGCGTTGACATTGTTTTTGACCCCATTTAGTCAGGCTTTTGCGGATGGCATAACAGAAGGGGAGAGAAAAAAGGTCGATAATGTTGCACATCGTGGTGCATCAGGCTATGCCCCTGAAAATACGATTGCTGCTTTCGATTTAGCAGTTGATATGAAGGCGGACTATATCGAAATCGATGTGCAAAGAAGTAAAGATGGTGAACTGGTATTGATTCATGATACAACTGTGAACCGCACAACAAATGGAACGGGAAGAGTTGGAGAATTAACTTTGGAGCAGCTTCGCAAACTTGATGCAGGAAGCTGGTTTGGGTCAGAATTTGCGGGAGAGTTAATCCCGACTTTCGATGAAATCCTCGATCGTTATCGTGGGAAAATTGGAATTTTAGTAGAATTGAAGGCACCTGAGCTTTACCCAGGAATTGAAGAACAAGTAGCCGAGGCATTAAAAAAGCGTAACATGGATAAACCGAAAAATAATAAAATCATCATTCAATCTTTTAATTTTGAATCGGTAAAGAAGGTGAATGAGCTTCTCCCACGAATTCCGATTGGTGTCTTAACATCTAATCGTGCAGATACGACGGTCGAAGCTTTGCAGGAGTTTTCAACCTATGCAGACTGGTTTAACCCAAGCTACGGCATTGTAACAAAAGAAATGGTAGAGCAAGTGCACGCCCTTGGAATGAAAATTGGTTCATGGACAGTACGGACGCCAGAAGCGGCAGATTTCTTATTTGAAATGGGCGTTGATGCGATCATAACGGATTATCCAGATTATGTTGATCCGCGTAATTAATGGGGCTGATGCTTGAGAAGACCTCTCGCTTTAAGCGAGAGGCTTCTTTTTGTTAGAAAGCCGTTTTGACTGGTAAGGCAGTAAAATATATAGTAGGAAATAGATAAGCATATAGTGCATTTTTTCAGCTAATTTATAATGACAAAGGGGCTAGCTTTTTTATGAGGGAAAGTATCAAGATATTTGAAAAGTATTTAGCAGGTATTGATCATCCTGAGCATCGAGAACGAACTGAAGCTATTTTAACATGGATAGCAGAAAGATATCCTAATTTAAAACCGGAATTCAAGTGGAATACACCGATGTTCTCTGACCATGGCACTTACATCATCGGTTTATCGATAGCAAAGAAGCACCTGAGCATATCACCTGAAGAAGCTGGTATAGAGCAATTTGCAGATGATATTGCGCAGGCTGGATATAGTGCAACGAAAGGGTTGTTTCGAATTCAATGGACTGAGCCTGTTCACTACGAGCTATTGGAGAAAATGATTGAATTTAATATAGAAGATAAGGCTGATTATCCTAAATTTTGGCGATAAATCATCTGAGTCTCTTAACTAGAAAGAAGAGTGGTGTCTCGACATGACAACGCGTAATCCAAAGGTTGATGAGTTTTTGAGTAAAGCTATGCAGTGGAAAGAGGAATTCATGAAGTTGCGGGAGATTGCTCTCGCAAGCGGATTGAGAGAGGATTTTAAGTGGATGCACCCTTGTTACACGCTCAATGGAAAGAATATCTTTTTATTCCATGGATTCAAGGAATATTGTGCGATTCTCTTTCATAAAGGGGCTTTATTAAAAGATAAGCACGGCATTCTGATTCAACAAACGGAGAATGTGCAAGCTGCACGCCAGCTTCGTTTTACGAATCTTCCAGAAATCGTTGAATCAGCGCTTATCATAAAAGAGTATATAAACGAGGCGATTGAAGTTGAAAAGGCTGGATTGGAAGTAGCCTTAAAGGAGAAAAACGAATTTAGCGTCCCTGAAGAATTGGAGAAAAAATTCGCTGAATTGCCTGACTTGAAAGTGGCTTTTGCATCTTTAACGCCAGGAAGACAAAAGGGGTATCTCCAGTATTTCTCTCAAGCAAAGCAATCGAAAACTCGTGAGACAAGAATTGAAAAATCAATCGAACGTATTCTTATGGGAAAAGGCTTAAAAGATTGTATTTGTGGATTATCCAAAAAAATGCCTAATTGTGATGGCTCCCATAAAAATGTTAGATAAAAAAGCAAGAAGGGCTGACATCCAATTAATATGCTTTCCCTTAGATAGACAAATAAAAACCTGTTTTATCTTAAGGGGAGCATATCATATCTATCGAGTCAGCCCATTTTTACTTTTAAAAAATGAGGTTAACCAGTTAGAACATCCTCACTAGGGTATTTTATTTTTTCAATTTCCGGTCGCGCTAAAGAAAATGCTAGAGTAAGTGGACCTAGCTTACCAAAAAACATAACAAAAATAATAATCAATTTTCCAATCGTTGATAATTCCGCTGTGATTCCCATCGATAGGCCTACAGTCCCGAAGGCGGAAATGACTTCAAACAGTAATTTCAAAAAAGGCAGCGGTTCAGTTATATTTAAGGTAAAGATGGCTAAAAAAATAAAGGAAGCACTGATGGTTAAAATAGCCAAAGAGCGAAAAACCACCTTTTCTTTAATGGATCTTCTTCCGACCGTTATCCTTTGCTTTTCTCTTAAAAAAGTAATAACAGAGAATACGATAACTAAGAAGGTTGTAAGTTTAATTCCACCTCCGGTCGATGCACTCCCGGCTCCTATAAACATTAAAAGAAGCATAAGTGTTATCGTACCTTCATGTAAGCTACCTATATCTAACGAATTGAATCCTGCTGTACGCGGCGTTACCGCTTGAAAATAGGCTGCCCAAATTTTATCTCCTAATGAAGACAACGCCCCAAGTGTGCTTGGATTATTGTATTCGAGAGAGAAGATAATCATCATGGCTATTAAGTTTACTACCAGTGTTCCGATGATCATCAGCTTGGAATGGAGGTGTAAATTTTTAAATCTCCGCTTATCCCATATGTCTGCTAATACGGTAAAACCAATCCCGCCAATGATAAAAAGAAAAGTGATGACTAGATTTACGATAGGATCTCCGACATATCCTGTTAAACTATCAGTCCATATTGAAAATCCAGCATTGTTAAAAGCTGAGATAGAGTGAAAAAAACTGTAATACAATCCGTGTTTCCAGCCGAATTCAGGAACCCATCTAATCGCAAGAAATAACATTGCTATTATTTCAATCGTAATCGAATAGATAAATAGTCTTTTTACTAATTTTATAATTCCCCCTAAAGTAGTTTGGTTAAGGGCTTGTTGAACAACCATTCTTTGTTTAAATCCAATTTTTTTTCCTAAGGCCATATAGATTAGAACAGCAAAAGACATAATCCCTAATCCACCCACTTGAATGAGCGCTAGTATGACTAGCTGCCCAAAGATCGTGTACATCGAGCCCGTATCAACCACTGCGAGTCCAGTCACTGTCATCGCGGAAGTTGCTGTAAAAAGTGCATCGATAAGGTTAATAGATTCAGTTGTCGCAAAAGGCAATTTAAGCAGCGCTGTACCGATAATGATAAAAAATAAAAAAACTAGTACGAGTAGTTGAGACGGATTGAAGTGAATATTTTTATACTTCATAATTAGACACCTTTTTCTTCAAATACGGCAATATCTTGATTATGTCCAATCACAATTAACACATCTCCTTCTGCAATCACTTCATCTGCCGATGGAGAGATAATAAATGTGGCTTGACGTTGAATCGCAACAATTGTGCATCCGTATTTAGAACGAACATTAATCTCGCTTAAGTTGCGGCCGGCAATTTTTTTAGTGGCAATCATTTCAACCATGCTATGCTCTTTAGATAACTCAATAAAATCAATCATTTTTTCAGATACAATATGATGAGCAATTCTTCGGGCAACATCACGTTCCGGATGAATTACCCGATCTACTCCGATCTTTTTAAGAACCTTCGAATGATAGTCATTTTGCGCCTTAACCCAAACAACCGGGATCCCGATTTCTTTCAATATTAAAGATGTTAATATACTTGTTTGCAAATTGTCTCCAAAGGAAACAAAGGCATGATCAACATTCCGAATGCCTAGACTATTTATCGTTGTTTCATCTATCACATCTAAACAAACTGCATATGTTGCATATTTAGAGAATTCGTTAACTTTAGCCTCATCTTTATCAATCGCAATTACTTCCACGCCCATTTTGTAAAATTCCTTTACAATCGTTCCACCAAAGCGCCCAAGGCCGAAGACTGCAAATGATTTTTTTCTCATTTTTCAATTCTCCTCGATTGTTATTTTTTTCCATCAGAAAAACCACAGGGGGAAACCCTGTGGTCAGTTTGCTAGGCTCACAAGTTTAATCACCCTTCCTCAACGCTTACGAAGTTAGCTGTCGGATTCGGGTCAAGAAGTAACCCTACCTTTAAAAGGATTCACCCCAAGTAGCATTTAACTGCTACAAATTGGTTCCCCCGTTCCTTTCGGATTCAGCGATTAAGATGATAAAAATTAAATTATATGAGTAATATACTCCTCGAAATATGAATTGTAAATACTGTTTAGGGCAATTTTTTTTTAAGAGCATTTAGGGAATCTTTGTGTGCGTTTTTAAAAATGGAAGAATGACAGGCGTTCTCAGATTTGATATAGAAAAGGGGGATAATTGTAAATAAAGCAACAAAAGAAAACATGTGCCTCTAAAGAATATCCTTTTGACTTTCTACCGATAGACAGCCTCATATTTTTAGCTTGAACTTTGTTTCTCATAAGAAATTAGTTCACTTTTAACTACCCACCCGTTATTCATTTATATCCCCTCTATTATTTTCAGAGATGTTTGCTCTGTTCTTTCCGGTTTTGGCACCCTTACATTGGGACTACGTTCAGGATACCGAGTGTTGTTAGTTTAGTTTGAAGCCTGCATTGAAAAGAGATAAAACAATCCTCAGTTGTTGACAATCATGGAATAGTTGTTTATACTTCTTTATATATTCAACGTTGAATAAACAAAGGAGTAATTTTAGTGACGAAACTATTAGTATTAGCAATGCTCAGTATACAGCGAATGTCAGGTTATGAAATTAAATCGATGCTTGAATTGAATGATGCACAAAGATGGGCTGGGGTATTGCCGGGCTCGATATACAATGCTCTCAAAAAGCTTGAGAAAGAGGGGTATATTGAAGTGGCCAGTATTGAAAGTAGCGGTCACCGACAAAAAGCTATTTATAAAATTACACCTAGTGGAGAGGCCTATCAAAAAGAATTAGCCTTAGAGTGTCTTGGCAGTTCAAAGGTGAATTATCCCACTGATTTATATTCTGGGATTTCTCTTGCTTATCAACTTCCTAAGGATGAAGCGATTGAACAACTAACGAAAAATAAGGAAAAATTAATCCTTGAATCTCAAGCTGTCAAGAGTGGCCTAACAGAGAAAGAAAAAGCATTGCAAGGAGAAATTCCACAATTAACCAATGTGGTGTTTAATCATATGTTTGAAATGATTGAATCGCAGATTAAGCTTATTGAGGCTACTATTGCCATTATTGAACAAAAATAACAAAGCCATTTTAAATGGCTTTGATTTTGATAAAATAGTCAAAGTTGATTATACAAAGGAGAGTATGTATGAGGCTAATTGAATTTACAAATGTTGAGAAAAGCTTTAAAGGTAGAAAGGTGATCGATGGATTGAATTTTTCGATTTATTCTAATGAAATTATTGCATTAATTGGTTCTAACGGTTGCGGAAAAACAACTACGATTCGAATGCTCTTAGGGATCACTGAACCTGATAAAGGAATGATTAAGAGATGGTCAGTAGATTTTAATAAAAAAGTCGGTGCACAGCTGCAAACAACTCCTTTTTTTGAAGGCCTTAGTGTGGAAAACAATTTAAAGCTGTTCAGTATTTTTTATCAGTCAAAGCTGACAAATGAAAAGATCGCAGAAATATTGAGAAATTATAATCTATTGTCTGTAAAAAATACGTTAGCTTCCAAGTTATCATTAGGTCAACAAAAGAGGCTAGCCATTAGTATCACAACGCTGCACAACCCAGACTTGGTAATTCTAGATGAGCCTACAGCAGGTCTTGACCCAAGCGGACAGCGAGAGGTTCAAAATATGATTCGGCGCTTAAAGGAACAAGGGTAAAGTGTTTTATTCTCCTCCCATGATATGTTAGAAGTCCGTAATACAGCTGATCGAATCTTAATAATGGATCGAGGGAAGTTGTTAGAAGATGGGGGACTGGAAACCATCCTTAAGAAACATGGTGTATCAGGTTTTGAAGAACTATATTATCAATTAATCAAAAAGGAGAATCAAAATGGCTAATATTATTCGGATTTCACTTGAAAAGGATATAAAGGATTTCTATCTCTTATTCTGGTCCATTTTTTTACCATTTGCTACACTTGTGTCCTTGGCTATCTTTGAAGTAAATGTAAATGAAAATATATTAGTTGGTCTCATAACGATGAGCATCTTTTTCTATTGTTGTACAACGAACTCATTTTCCATTTTTGCGCAAAGGAAGCGTGGTGTTTTTGATTTATTGACGATCACTCCTTTTTCTTTATGGAAATACCTTAGTAGTATTACCATTAGCCAGACTGTCATTGCTTGCACGGTTTCGACTCTGTTGTTGTATAGTGAAAATAGCATATTTGATTTGAAAATATCAGCATTACAGTTTGTATTGTTTATACCCTTTTTCTTTATCGGCTCCGCCATATTTACCTTAATGGGTTTCATACTTTCAAGCTTTCCTAAAAATGAAGGACAATTAAGCATTAGTTCGAATCTCGTGATGATTCCTCTTTTTCTCTGCAGCAGCATCTTTTTTAAGCTTGGCAATTCTCCTATGGTGGTTCAATGGCTTAGCTGGATTAACCCTGTTGAGTGGCTACAAAACGGTTATCGTTCTATCTTAGCGACTAACTATGCTGATTATTTAGTTTCCGTTGCGGTTCTTTTCGTATTTTTAGTCATCACTCTTATAATCTCGATCAAAACTTTTCGAATGAAGGAGACTTGAGTTTGCCATTTAGGAGGAGTTCAAAGTAGCTTATAAAAATGTATTTTACAACAAAGATTGAATTCCGCTCCGCAAATTGATATAGTAATTTCAAATATGTATTCAATGATGTGATCAAGTAAATAAGGATTGTGAACCAGAAAATATAGCCTTGGCTGAAAGCTATATCACCTCTCCTTATTGAAACCTACCACGGAGAAGTTAGTAAACCTAACCGAGTCGTTTCGTTAAAAACGTTAGAGGGCATAAAATTTTTATGTCGAACTAAGGTGGTACCACGTCTATAAGCGTAAAGACGTCCTTATATAGGACTCTTTATGCTTTTTTTAGGTCATATTATTTTTTCAGGAGGAAAGAACATGTCTCAAAAAACAAAAGATTTTTCAAAATGGTATATTGACACTATCCAAAAAGCGGATTTAATGGATTATACACCTGTTCGTGGCTGTATCGCATTTAAGCCAGATGGCTATGAATTATGGGAACATATCCAAGCTGAAATGGATAGACGTTTCAAAGAAACTGGTCATCGCAATGCCTACTTCCCAATGTTAATTCCTGAATCGTTTTTCCAAAAGGAGAAGGATCATATCGAGGGCTTTTCACCAGAATTACCTTGGGTAACGGAAGCGGCAGGAGAGAAATTAGAAGAGCGTTTAGCACTTCGTCCAACTTCTGAAACGATGATTGGTCACCTTTATTCTGACTGGATTAAAAGTTATCGCGATCTACCAGTTTTAATCAACCAATGGGCAAATGTGTTTCGTTGGGAGAAAAAAACATTGCCATTCATTCGTACGTCTGAGTTTTTATGGCAGGAAGGTCATACGGCACATGTCGATGAAGAAGATGCTCGTAAAGAAACAATGCAAATGCTAAATATCTATAAGGAAGTCGTAGAAGGACTGTTGGCCATCCCTGTTTATGATGGTCAAAAAACACCATCAGAGCGTTTTGCTGGTGCTGTTGACACCTATTCCATCGAAGCGATGATGCAAGATGGAAAAGCTGTACAAGCTGGTACTTCCCATTACTTAGGGACAAAGTTTGCAGAAGCATTCGATATTAAATATTTAACGAAAGAAAATAAACACACATATGTTCATACAACGTCTTGGGGAACATCGACTCGTTTAATTGGCTCAGTTATTATGGTTCATGGCGATGAGCAAGGACTTGTATTACCACCAAGAATTGCTCCAACGCAAGTAGTGCTTATTCCTGTAGGCCCTTGGAAAAAGAATCCTGCTATTATGGAGAAATTAGATGAGATTTTTGCAGCTCTAAAAGCAAAAGGAATTCGTGTCCGTCTTGATGACAGCGATCAATCACCAGGGTTTAAGTTTAATGAGTGGGAATTAAAAGGAGTTCCAGTACGAATTGAGCTCGGCCCTCGTGATTTAGAAAATAATCAAGCCTTAATGAAAGCACGTGATGAAGGGGATAAAGTTTCTGTCGCGTTAGAATCTGTCATTGAGGCGGTTGAAAAAGAATTGGAGACGATGCAAACGCGCCTATTCGAAAAAGCAAAAGCCTTCCGTGCGGCGAACTCGCATACACATATCGATACGCTTGAGCAGTTAGAGCAGCATTTAGCCGAATCTGAGCAAAATGAAACAATTCCTGGTTGGATCTTAGCTGGTTGGTGTGGGGATGATGCTTGTGAAGAAAAGGTGAAGGAACAAACGAAATTCACAACTCGTAACATTCCATTTAACCCACCGACAACAAAAACCACTTGTATCTGCTGTGGACAAGAAGCGAAACATACCGTCTGGTTTGCCCGTGCGTATTAATCGGAAAATGAAAAGCCAACTTCTTTCGTAAAGAGGTTGGTTTTTTGTCGTCCAATTATGGAATAATTAAATTTACATATATCTCCGTCCCTTGGTATGATAATGATGTGGGGTGAAGCCCTATAATTGTATGTAACAGGGTGTTATCACTATGATTATTCAGTTCATTCGTTATAGATAAGAAGAGGTATAGATAGTTTATGGACCCAAATTTTGTTTTTTTTGAAAACGAAAAGAGGGTTTATTTGTCTATGCCTTTTTCATTTATTGAATACGAATGAATGAGGTGAATTCTTTGTTACCAAAAAATAAAAGAATGATGAGTGCGGAGTTTGTAAGCAAGCATCTATTTCTGTTTGCTTGTCCCTTATGTCATGCTTCGATGAAGGTTTTCGAATTAAAAAGTTTAGTTTGTTCCAATCAGCATACTTTCGATTTTGCAAAGCAAGGGTATATTAATTTAACGACGGGTCAAATAAAAACGAAATATAGTAAGGAACTTTTTGAAGCGCGAAGAACACTAATGACAGAATCAACATTTTTCAAACCGGTAGTCGAGACGATAGCAAAACTAATCAATAAAGAGGGAATTCAAGCAAAAAAAGAGCTGTCCATTATTGATATGGGCTGTGGAGAAGGTTCCCATCTTGCTAGTATTTGTGATTTAGTATCAGCCAAGGGTAATAAAAAAGTGGTAGGAGTAGGTATTGACTTAGCGAAAGAAGGAGTTGTGGTTGCTGCTAAAAATTATTCTGAAAATAAGTTATGGGCTGTGGCGGATTTAGCACGTACTCCTTTTATTAACAAGCAATTCGATGTGATTCTCAACATCTTATCTCCCTCTAATTATGCTGAATTTAATAGATTGTTGAAGGAGGACGGACTTGTCATAAAAGTGATCCCTCAAACTGATTATTTAAAAGAGTTAAGGGATTATTTCTTTCATGAAACAGAAAAGCAAACCTATTCAAACGAAGAGACTGTGGAAAGATTTCAAGATAGTTTTCGTTTTGTGGACAGCTCAAGGCTGCGTTATCGTGATCATTTAAATGGACCGTTAATCTGGCCATTAGTTCAAATGACGCCTTTAACATGGGGGATAACAGATAAGCAAGCTGCATCTTTTTTAGAAAAGGAAAGTATAGAAGTGACCATTGATCTAGAAATTATGATTGGCAGAAAGTAATTGAATTTAAAAAACTTTTAAGGAGGGAATATTGCCTTAAAGTTTTTTATGTACGATGGTGTAATAGAAAGAAGTAAATGGAGGAATAAATAATGACTGCAGAACTGATTGTAAGAGATGAAGTACTTATTGATGCACCCCCTGCAAAGGTCTGGAAGGTCCTGATTACCCCAAAATATGTGGCACAGTGGGATGAACTTCCTGAAGATTATCCGAGTGGGGATATGTCGAAAGGAAGTGAGGTTGTTTGGGAACATAACGGTGAGAAGACAATAACGACGATTATAAAAGCAGAGGAAATGAAGGAGCTACAAATTGCTTTATACCAATCTAATTGGGAAGTGCAGCCGGATGAAGGGGACGTAGCGTATCGCTATAAATTAGAAGAACGAAATGGCAGTACCCTTTTAAAAATCGAAATAGGTGATTTTTCACTTATCGAGAACGGCCAAATGTATTATGATGCCTCCGTTGAATTTGCATCGAACTCAAAACATGTGATCAAAGGACTAGCAGAAAGTCTATAACTGTCATTGCACTCAAAAAAACTTGGAATCATGACATGCTCCCTTAAGGGTAGAGATTTAAAAATAAACATCTGCTTACTTTAAGGGGGTAAGATTTTTAAGAAATAGTACGAAGCGAAAGACCGCCATTCAAAGATGGTCTTTCGCTTCGACCGTATTCTTATTTAGAAGCAGGCATCTTGTAATCCATAATCGACGCTACCGCTGTTTTCCAGCCTTCATACTTGCTTTCTCGTTCTGTGTCTTTCCAGTTAGGGAAATATTCGTCTTCCATTTGGTAAATTTGGTCGAGGTTTGCTTCTGTCCAGAAGCCTATCCCTAAACCACCGGCGTATGAGGCACCGAGAGCTGACAGTTCTGCGGCCTTTGTCGTAACAACGGTTTTCCCTAGAAACTCCGATTGAAGCTGCATCAGCATTTTATTTTTTGAGGCACCGCCGTCTGCTCGTAATTCATATAATTTGATTCCTGTTTCATGACTCATCAGGTCAACCACATCACGAATTTGATAAGCGATGCTTTCTAAGCAGGCCCGGAGTATGTGAGAGCGGGTTGTGGAACGGTTCATTCCCAAGATGGCTGCTCTGGCATTCGGTCTCCAGTAAGGAGCGCCAAGACCAACGAAGGCAGGGATCACATAGACTCCTTCTGTATCTGGAATAGAAGAGGTTAACTCTTCCAGCTCTTCGAAGGTCTGAAACAGGTTCATATTATCTCGTGCCCATTTAATTGTATCCCCACTTGTATGAATAATTCCTTCTAGTGCATATCGGGTTTCGTTTTTCAGTTTCCATGCCAGTGCTGACACCAGTCCGTGTGTGCCTGTAACTGGTTCCGAGCCAACGTTCATGAGAACGGAGGAACCTGTACCATATGTCGCTTTCCCCATACCGGTCTCTGTGCAGCGCTGGGCAAATAGGGCGGCCTGAGAATCTCCCATGACCCCGCAAATAGGTAGTGAAATCCCTGCTTCAACTAAATCGGGATCTGTGACATAGCCGAAAAGGTCATCAGATGCTCGTACTTCTGGTAAAAGCAATTCCTCTAATTCAAACAGCTGAATAAGCTCTGGGTCCCATTGAAGGGAATGGATATTAAACAATAAGGTTCTGCTGGCATTTGTGTAATCAGTTGCATGAACAGTTCCGCCAGTTAATTTCCAAATGAGCCAGCTATCAATGGTACCTGCTCTCCACTGACCGATGATTTCTTGGTTCTTAATAAGGTTTAAGAGCCATTTCCACTTGGTTGCTGAAAAATAAGGATCTAAAAGCAACCCTGTTTTAGAAGTAATAAGAGGTTCTTGGCCGGATGATTTATATTCTTCGCAGATATCCGCAGTTCTGCGGCATTGCCAAACAATGGCTCGGTGTATAGGCTGCCCTGTTTCAGCATCCCAAATTAAAGCTGTTTCTCTTTGATTGGTAATAGTCAAGGCTGAAATCTCTCCGAAGGATACGCTAGCTTCAGCTAGGACCTTTTTTATAAGCTCTTTCACATTCTCGTAAATTTCGTTAGGGTCATGTTCTACCCAACCAGCTTGTGGGTAAAACTGTTTATGAGGCTTGGACCTCTTTTTTACAATTTGTCCTTCTTTATTAATAAGAAGAGCCTTTGTTCCAGATGTACTTTGATCGAGTGCTAGTAAATAGGTTTGCTTCAATGCTTATCCCTCTTTTCTGAGGCCTTCTTCAATGATTGTTGCAACATTCCCAGCACTAATTCCGTAATGGTTGAATACTTCAGCCGTTTTTCCAGCAATTGGCGGTTCATCTGGAATTCCGAGAATTTTCAATGGAACTGGGCAATGCTGGGAAGTAGTCTCTGCTACCGCTGCTCCAAGCCCGCCATAAATACTATGCTCTTCTAAAGTGACGATAAAGCCAGTTTCTTTAGCAGCTTTAATGATTTCTTCAGTATCAAGTGGTTTAATGGTGTGCATATTGACAAGACGGGTACGAATTCCCCTTTGGGCAAGAAGAGCACATGCATCTAGTCCGACCTTTACGGTTTCACCACATGCGATAATCGTGGCATCAGTTCCTTCATGTAACCGTACTGCCTTGCCGATTTGAAAATCATAGTCATCTGATTCATATACATCCTCTACAGGATTGCGACCAATTCGCATATACACTCCACCATCATAATGCACGAGTGCTTCGGTCATTTTTTTTGTTTCATGGCGGTCAGCAGGGAGCATAACGGCAAGACCTGGGATCGCCCGTGTTACGGCGATATCCTGTAAGGAGTGGTGAGACATCCCTAAAGCTCCGTAACTAACTCCGCCACTGATACCTACAAGTTTGACATTCGTACCAGAGTAGGCTACATCCACTTTTATTTGCTCGATACTTCTCATGCTCAGGAAACAAGCTGGTGAAGTGATGAACGGCTTTTTCCCGCTATGGGCTAACCCTGCAGCCACTCCCACTAGATTCTGCTCTGCTATTCCCATTTCAACAAATTGATTTGGGTATTTTTCGGCAAATGGACCCATCGCTGCAGAACCACGCGAATCACTTGCAAGAACGATAATATCTTGGTTATCCTTAGCTAAATGCATGAGTGTATCACATATAACTTGGCGATTTGCAATTTTATTCATGTGATTGCCCCTCCTTAGAGACCAAGCTCTCGATCTGCTTTGTTAGTTCTTTTACGGCAAGAGCTAATTCTTCATCACTTGGAACGCGATGGTGCCAACCAATCGCATTCTCTGCAAAAGAAACTCCTTTTCCTTTTACTGTATTAGCAATAATAAGGGTTGGTTTTCCTTCTGTATATGGAATAGAGTTGAAGGTTTCCATCAAGGAAACAATATCATTTCCATCAATGGACACGACATGCCAGCCGAAGGCCTCCCACTTTTTATCAAGAGGGTCCAGTCCCATCACATTTTCTGTGTTTCCGCTAATTTGCAGGCTGTTACGGTCGATGATCCCTACTAAATTATCAAGCTTGTAATGGGAAGCGGACATGGCAGCTTCCCAGATGGAGCCTTCCGCCTGTTCTCCATCTCCCATTAAGCAAAACACGCGATAATCTTTATGATCTCTTTTGCCAGCTAGAGCCATACCCACTGAAATTGGAAGCCCGTGTCCAAGAGCACCTGTATTCATTTCAATTCCAGGAACTTTATTATTCGGATGTCCGATTAATCTAGTTCCAAATTGAGAGAACGTTTCTAATTCACTTTTTGGAAAGTATCCAAGGTCGGCTAAAATACACCATAAAGATTCAACAGAGTGCCCTTTACTAGCGATAAATCGGTCGCGCTCATCCCATTTTGGCTCTTGTGGGTTATGGCGCATCGTGTGGTAGTAAAGAACCGTTAATATATCGGTGTTACTAAGGGATCCGCCAGTATGGCCAGCTTTAGCATTATGAATCATTTGAAATAGGCGTATGCGAATTTCGGCAGCCTTTTTCTTTAAGTCAATGATATCCATCACTTTAAATCACTCCCTCTTAACCATGCTTTAATTTCTTCCTCGGTCGGGTCAACTGGGTCAGGATTCAAACCGGGAATATAGTTACATGCTTCGTATAGAGCTGGAATCACATTTGCGTGTATTCCAACAGAATGGTGGACGTATGGTCCTTTTACCAACTTTTCTTCCCAAAGAGGCCAATCGTTTACTTCTACCCAAACGTAGGAACCTCTTGTGTAAGGGCCTTCGATTCCTTTCGCTTTGCCTAAGAAAATAGAGTATTCACCGTGATCACCATCAAAGCGGGCGAGAGTCATCGAACCACCGCGGATTTCCCCCTCATGTGTACCAGGTGAATGGTCATCAAATAAGAAATGTCTTCTTAATTGCGGCTTATCTTCCACGCTCAACGATACAGGGAAGTTACCACAATGGAAGAGCAGCTCACCGTTATCGTTTTCTGGATGTCTAATCGTTAAATCAGCGAAGAAAGTTGGACATGTATTGAGTGTTGCTGCTTGAACCATGACAGAAGTTATCGCCCCATGAATATCCGTTTCACAAGTAACTGGAATCTGTTCATCTGTTAAAATAGCATTTGCTAAGCAAGGCATGATTCCCATTGAATCCTGGAGGGAAGACCAGCATTGGATGGCGATTGCTGTACATTTGTTTTCTGTTGCGATGGTTTTCATCGCTACCTTTAAGGATGCGATCCTTCTAATATCTTCATCACTTACATCAATGGCATCCAAATTTGTTCGAATATATTCAATGGCTTCAGCTAGTTCTGGAGTATCTTTCTTTTCGACCTTCTGAGAAGCTCTTTTTATGTCTTCTAATGTAATGGGGTGGAGCTCGATTCCGAAACGCTCCAATAGTTCACCTTCATTGCACATCATCGTCCAGAAAGAAGTAGGGCGTGGTCCGATTTGCAAGATTCGTAGAGAATTGAAAGTCTTTACAACATTAGCTGCAGCAATGAAGTTTTTAAATCCGCGCTCAAAGACGGGATCGTCAACACGACAATTTGTAATATATGTGAACGGAACATTGAATCTTCTGAGAACTTTACCGGTAGCAAACAAACCGCATTGTGTATCTCTCAGCCGCATTCCATCTTCAAGTGGTGCTTCGTCCCGCGGTCCCCATAAAAGCACAGGTTTACCTAATTCTTTAGCCACGCGAGCAACCGTATCTTCAGTTCCAAAGTTGCAATGAGGGAAGAAAACGGCATCTACATTCTCTTCTTTGAAACGTTTAAGGATTTCTTCCGATCCAATTAAATCGTTATACAATAAGCCTTCGGAGTTTATCCCCTCTAAATCAACAATGTCGATATCTAAACCAAAAGACTCCATTTTTTCACGAATTTGCACTTTATAACGATAAGCATCCTCTGCACTAAACGTAAAACGTCTAGTTGGGGCATAACCTAATTTTAATTTAGCCACCTCTATTTCCTCCTTGTGTGTTGATTTAATCAAATCGTAACATCGTAAAAATTCGACGTCAATAAAATAATTTAGTGTTTTTACTAAATTATTTTATAATCAACTTAATTTTTGCATATTGAAATAGGTAGGTAGACCTTGATTTAACTGGGTAAGCTTCCAATTTAGCATTTTAACTGATATGGAATGACCTTTGAATCCTTTTGTCCTTGTTTTTTAGACTTCTTGAAGGAAGTAGAATTAACTGTTCGCAGCGTGACCGCTCAATCGTCACAAATCTCATCGTAAAGATCATATAATCGAAACCTCATGTCTATTGGGCTATACTTTGAATTTCTACATTAGCATTTTGAACCTCTGAGCCACCGCTTTGTATCGTTTTGTGAGCAACTCTACTAAACGGAAGGCTGTTTTTAAGTGCGTTTTTGGACAACATCGACAACTGTGCTGATAGAATTTATTGCACATTTGTCGATGCGAAAGTTGAGTAATGGATTAGTAAAGATGGTATATTCAATTTACTATAAACTTGGTTATGACTTGTACATATCAAAAAATGTGAGTAAACTAAAATTGTTTATGAAAACAGTTAATATTGTTCACGGCTGGCATACCGTAGAAATTTGTTCTTTTGGAGAGGACTTAATCATATATCTTTGGGAATTGCAAATATTGTACGGGTGGAAGTAATAATCAAAAAATGATGTAACGGACGGTGGCAAAGAAATGAAATTAGATGATATAGCAAAAAAAGCTAATGTATCAAAGTCGGCGGTGTCCCTTGCTCTTAGCGGGAAACCAGGAATAAGCTCAGAAACTAGGGATAAGATCTTGCGAATTGTAAAGGAGACGGGATATATACCTCGTTCAATGGTTAAAGCGGAGCAAGTTTATGGAAGCAGCAAAAAAATACTTCGTTTTTTAGTATTTTCAGATGCGCGGTTTATAGGCTTGCAATATCATAAACAGCCATTTTTTATGGAGCTTATTCATTATATTGAGGAGCATTGTAGGAAAATGGGGTATTCCTTGATGTTTTCGACAGTAGATATAACTCAGTTTGATAAAGATATTGCTAAACTAAATGATGAAGTTGAGCATAGTGGCATTATTTTACTAGGAACGAATTTAGAAAAAAAACAAATAGAAGAGATAGGGGAAAACAACCCCAATTTAGTCGTATTAGATACTTATGTACATGAGTTAAATGTCGATTTTGTCGTGATGAATAATATCATGGGTGCCTATCAGGCAAGTGCTTATTTAGTTGAGCAGGGTCATAAACATATAGGGTATGTACAATCAGAATACAGAATGCATAATTTTGAAAATAGAAAGCGGGGATTTCAAAAGGCCAAGGAGGAATATGGCTTTGTTTCAATGGAGGAGGATGTGTTTCTAATGTCGCCAACCGTATTATCCTCTCAAGAAAGATTCCAAAAAGAAATACAAAAGAAAATGGACAAAAATGAAACATTGCCAACTGCCTTGTTCTGTGAAAATGATTACCTAGCTATTAGTGTTATTAAATCGTTGCATGAAATCGGTTTGCGCGTTCCGGATGATATATCGGTGATTGGATTTGATAATATCAAGGAGTCTGTAGTTATCTCTCCGGAGTTAACGACTGTTCATGTAGATAAAGAAACTTTGGCAGCGAAAGCAGTAGAACAGCTGATTCGGCTTATCGAAGAAAAAGATAAAATGGGAATCAAAACAGTTGTTGATACGAAAATAATTGAGAGGAAATCAGTAAAAAAATTTAGTGTATAATAGTTTTCAGGAGGATGGGATATCCTCCTTTTTTATGCGCATTTCCCCTTGTATCTATTGATAACTTGTATTGGTTAGAAATAGTTTGAAAAAACTTAAAACTATCCATTGACACCTAAACTAAAATATTTTAGAATCTACTCATGGAACATGTTTCATAGTTCATTAAACCTGTTTATTCGTGAAATTTATACTAAAATAATTTAGTGTGGCGTTCTAGCCTTTAATTAAGTAACGTCATTGCAAATTTTTTAAAAAGATTCTGACCATTTTGGATACATATGAAAACGCTTACCCTTGTAGTGAACTTTGCCAACTTTAAAGGGGTGAGGGATTATGACAAACATGCGGAGAATTGCCAAAGAGGCTGGTGTAGGGATCGCTACGGTCTCTCGTTATATCAACAATACAGGGTATGTAAGTGATGAGCTAAAGAAGAAAATTGAAGAAGCGATTGAAAGAACGAATTATCGACCTAATGAATTAGCGAGGGCTATCTTTAACAGAAACTCTAAAATCATTGGTCTTATCGTTCCGAATATATCAAATCCATATTTCAACGAGCTTGCCCTCATTATTGAAGAAGTTGTAAGTGAGGCGGGGTACTCCATTTTTCTTTGTAATACGAACGACGAGCTGGAAAAAGAAAGGCATTATATTAATGTCTTGCAAGGACATCGGGTGGCCGGAATTATTACGGTGAGAAGTCGATGTAAGGAAGAATATACATTTCTAGGTGTTCCAGTTGTTTCTTTTGAAAGCGTTATCTCTAACGAGATTGTTACTGTAGCGACTGATAATGTTAAGGGCGGAAATCTTGCTTTTAACCATCTTTATGAATGCGGTTGCCGGAAAATTGTTCACGTATCCGGTCCGAATTATTCCAGTGCTATTACAGACCGATGCAGTGGCTTTTTGAAAGAAGCCGAAAAGAAGCAGATAACAATCGACCTTCTCCAATTTGATACAGATTTTCAGCGGAAAATGCTAGAGTCCAATATTCGGGCACTTGAAGATATAGAGAAGTATGATGGAATTTTTGTTTTTAATGATATCGCTGCGGCAACAGTCATCCGATATTGTCAATTTAAAAAGGTGAAAATTCCTGAGGAAGTTCAAGTGATTGGATACGACAATAGCTATATTGGTGAATTTTTATATCCATCACTCACGACGATAGAGCAATCTATACAAGAAGTAGGTATAACATTGGCAGATGTGGTTATTCGTCTAATAAGAGGAGAAGAAATTAAAGAACGGCGTATATCGATAGAACCGAAGTTAATAAAGAGAGAAACTACCAAATTACAAAGTAACTCTGTTCAGGGGGTGTGATTATGGAAATAAGAATGACGGACATTAATAAAAGCTTTGGGGATGTCCAGGTTTTAAAAAATGCTGGAGTCCATGTTAAAGAAAGAGAAATTCATGCCCTTATGGGGGAAAATGGTGCTGGTAAATCCACCTTGATGAAAATTTTAACAGGGGTCTACACGAAGGATTCCGGCAAGATCGAAATCAATGGCGAGGTTCAAGAAATCGAAAGTATTCGAGATGGTGAAAATAAGGGAATTGCTTTTATCCATCAAGAATTAAATGTTCTGAATGAAATGAGCATCGTCGATAATATGTTTTTGGGGAAAGAAATCAAGAATAAATTCGGACTAGTAGATAAGAAAACTATGGCGAAGCTTGCGAAGGAAAAGCTTTTATTACTTGGTCTAGATGTTGATCCGAACACGTTAATAAAGGATATCTCCGTAGGAAAACGCCAGCTTGTGGAAATTGCGAAAGCGCTTTTAATGGAAGCAGAGTTAATTATCATGGATGAACCGACGGCTGCATTAACAGACAAAGAAATTGACCTGCTTTTTAAAATTATTAGAGATTTAAAGGGAAAAGGCGTGTCATTTGTATATATATCTCACCGTATGGAAGAAATATTTGAATTATGTGATGAAATCACAATTATGCGTGATGGGGCTTTCATTGGTCAGAAGACAATTACAGAAACAAATTTTGATGAAATTGTCAGCATGATGGTTGGATATGACCTAGATGACCGATTTCCGAGAGTTGATGTGAAACCAGGAGAAGTGGTGTTATCGGTTAAAGATTTAACACATAAAGGCAAATTTGAAAATATCAATTTTGAGGTATGTAAAGGTGAAGTTCTTGGTTTCTCAGGATTAATGGGCTCAGGCCGTACCGAAATCATGCATGCCATATTTGGAAGTATTCCTTTTGATTCTGGAACAGTGTATATCAACCAGAAGGAAGCTAAAATTAACTCCCCTATTGTTGCACAAAGATTAGGAATCGGTTTCATTACCGAGGATCGAAAAAATGAAGGGTTAGTGCTCAGTTTTTCCGTAGCTGAAAACACGGTGATGCCATCTTTAAAAACTTTTACGAAAAATAAACTCATTCAAAAAGGGCAGATTTCAGAAGTTGTTGCGGAATATATAAGGAAGTTGAATGTACGAACCCCTAATCAGACAATAAATGTCGGAAACCTTAGTGGAGGAAATCAACAAAAGGTCGTGATTGCGAAATGGCTCATCACAAAACCTAGAATTCTTATCCTTGATGAACCAACAAGAGGTGTCGATGTTGGAGCCAAAAAAGAAATCTATGAAATTATTAATGAGCTAAAAAAAGAAGGAGTTGCTCTTATCGTTGTATCGAGTGAACTTCCGGAAGTGCTGGGAATCTCAGACCGTATAGCGGTTATGCATGAAGGGAAGCTTAAGAAAATCCTTGATATTAACGAGGCGACTCAAGAAAAAATCATGGAATATGCAACAGGTGGGGGGGAATAAGCATGGAAAAATTAGGAAGTATATACAATAGGTTTGGTACAATTATTGTTTTGCTTGCACTGATGTTAATTGTAACCATTATTAATCCTCAATTTTTAACTATGTACAATATCTTAAATATCTTTAAACAAGTTTCGATTAATGGGCTGATTGCACTTGGAATGACCTTCGTTATCTTAACAGGCGGAATTGATTTATCAGTTGGGGCGATATTGGGTTTTTCAGGGATGATTCTTGGCTTGATGATCACTGGGGGAACACCGGATTTACTGGCAATCCCAGCAGTATTAGCGATCGGTGCCTTACTCGGATATTTTAATGGATTCTTTATTTCGAAGATGAAGCTACAGGCATTCATCGTCACATTAGCAACGATGACAATGTTTAATGGACTTACATTGATTGTTTCGAATGGGATTCCGGCCTCCGGTGTAACGAAGGATGCGCCTATACTAGATTTCTTTAGCCAAGGAAGTATATTGGGGATTCCGTTTCCGATGATTATTTTCGTAGTAGCTTTTCTTATTCTATTAATTTTATTGCAAAATACAGTTTTCGGTCGCGGTGTTTATGCGATAGGAGGAAATGAGGAAGTTGCAAGACTTTCCTCTATACCGACCAACAGAATTAAGACATGGGTTTACGTCATAAGTGGCATGATGTCAGCGTTAGCAGGTGTGGTATTAACATCTCGCTTAAGCTCAGCGCAGCCCACTGCAGGAGCGGGCTTTGAACTAGATGCGATTGCGGCAGTTGTTATTGGTGGCACAAGCTTAGCAGGTGGTAGAGGCCGACTGTTTGGAACCTTTATTGGCGTTCTCATCATTGGAGTCTTAAATAATGGTCTTAACATTATCGGAGTTTCAGCTTTCTTCCAGCAATTTATTAAAGGGCTAGTTATTCTTCTTGCGGTCATTTTAGATCGTAAGAGTGCTAGATAAGTAAGTAAAGATATTAGGAGGGGCAAACAATGAAAAAATTTTCCTTAGTCTTACTAGCTGTATTCCTGATCATTTTAGGAGGATGCAGCAGCAATGAAAGCGGTGGAGAGTCGAATGGAGGAGATGGTGGAGAAAAGAGTGAAGGTTCAGGTAAAATTGCCTTACTGATGGCTGATTTAGGTAATCCTTTCTTCCACGTTCTAAGTGATTCAGTAGTAGCGCAAGGTGAAGAATTAGGATATGAAGTGCTAGTTTATGATGGTCAAAATGATGCTTCTAATCAGCCATCGCAGGTTGAAGATGCCATCCAAAAGGGTGTAGATGCTATTATCATCAACCCTGCTGATGAATCATCAACTGCTAATGCATTAAAAGAAGCTATTGCTCAAGATATTCCAGTTGTAACAGTTGATAGAGCAGTAGATGTGGATGGCGTATTATCTTATTTAGTAACAGATAATCTTAAAGGTGGAAAGCTTGTTGGTGAATGGTTACAAGAGAAGTTGCCTGAAGGTGGCAAAGTTATTCATATCGAAGGTGTTATGGGTACAGCTCCACAACGTGAACGTGGGGGTGGATTCTTAAGTGTTATTGATCCGAAGGAAAATGCTGAGAGCAAATTTGAAATTATAGATACAGCGGTAGGTGACTTTTCTATGGCACCAGCTGAAGCTGCAATGTCAGATTTATTAGCTAAGCATGATGATATTGATGTCGTTTTTGCTCAAAATGATACAATGGCTGTTGGGGTAGTACGCGCTATTGAAACAGCGGGCAGACAAGATGATGGTATCATCGTGATCGGTTTTGACGGAGCTCAGGAAGCTTATGATTTAATTGATGAAGGGAAAATGGCGGTAACGGCAGTACAGGATTTCAAATTTATCGGAGCAGAAGCTGTCAACTACGTTGATGCATATCTTAAAGATGGTACTAAGCCAGAGCCAGAAGTTTTGGTTGACGTTTATATGTCAGATTCAAAATAATCATTAACTAATAGGAAAAGGTGCCCCTTTATGTATGATAAATAAAGGGGTATTTTTTTACATGTTCTATAAGGAGATGCTGATGTATGTCGCGTATAGCAGTTGTTGGTAGTATCAACATGGATCTTGTCGTAGAAACGGACATTATTCCGAAGAAGGGTGAAACCGTACTGGGAAACCATTTTTTTATAGCACCAGGCGGAAAAGGAGCCAACCAAGCAGTTGCTGCTGCAAGGTTAGGCGGGAATGTTACGATGTTTGGCTCGGTGGGCATTGATCAAAATGGAGAGACTCTGAGAGCAATCTTAAAAGAGGAAGGAGTAGAGACTGCTTTTATTAATATTGTGGAAGGCGTAGCAACAGGTGTCGCGATCATCGAAATTTGTGAAAATGATAATCGAATTATTGTGGCGCAAGGTGCAAATCAATATACCAATTTAGAGTATTTAACAAAAGTTTCGCAGGAATTGTTAAATTATGATGTCATCTTGTTACAACATGAAATCCCAATGGAAAGTATTGAATACATTACGAATTATTTATCAATCTATAATAAAACAATCATCTTAAATCCTGCTCCAGCATTTACGTTATCTGAAGAAACATTAAAATGCATCACTTATATTACACCTAATGAACATGAATATAAAATGGTTTTGAACACGTCAGATGACATGGATGAAGTATTAAAAAGGTTTCCAAATCAATTATTAATTACACGTGGTGAAGAAGGAGTGACCTATTATGATGGAAAAAATATTATAACGGTTCCTTCGATAAATGTGGATATTGTTGATACAACAGGAGCAGGTGATACATTTACTGGTGCGTTTGGTGTTGCTATTTCCCAGGGACAGGATTTACAAAGGGCCATTCATTTCGCGAACTGTGCCGCTGGGCTTTCAATCACAAAAATGGGAGCACAAAAAGGAATGCCTACGCTTGATGAAGTGTTGAAAATAATGTAGTGGGGATGTCTATTATCTCTCTTTTCTTCTCATTGAATGGGTTGAAACGGTTTTGAGCATGTTTGTATCAAAGCCTTTCATGAGCTCATTGCCAAAGAAGCTACGAAAAGCAAGAGTGTTCATTATGGGGGATCAGTGATACACTAACGAGGTGTTTCTAAATAGAAGTTGTGGAATCATTTTATTAAGAAATGATGTTAGGAGTTTAATAATGGCAACCGAACATGATTCAACCTATATTTCTTTTTCGAGAGAAGAGTGGGCTAGCTTACATCCTAGTTCACAAATTAATTTATCCCAATCAGAAATTAATCATCTGCAAGGGATCGTTGGAAATTTAACAAATGAGGAAATTTCAAAAATTTATTTGCCGCTCATTGAGTATTTATCTGTCAACAAGGAGGCAGCAGAATTCTCACATCATGTAAAGAATCAATTTTTAAAAAAGGTAACAAAAAATCCACCATTTATTATCGGGATTGCTGGAAGTGTTGCCGTTGGGAAAAGTACTACCTCGCGAATTCTTCAATCTCTACTTTTGGATTTACCAGCCCGACCAAAGGTGGATTTGATTACGACGGATGGATTTTTATTTTCGAATAATGTTCTTAAAGCAAAAGGCCTTTCTGAGCGAAAAGGATTTCCTGAAAGTTATAATATAAGAGCGTTAATTGATTTTTTGTCAGCGGTTAAATCAGGAAAGCCCTGTGTTCAGGCACCTGTCTATTCTCATTTATATTATGATGTAATTCCTGGACAATACCACCAAGTTTGTCAGCCTGATATTGTCATTATTGAAGGAATCAATGTACTGCAAACACCAAAGCAGTTAGGAAGCAGTATTCCGAGTAGAGTAGTATCTGACTTTTTTGATATTTCCATTTATGTGGATGCCGATGAAAGCCATATTTTAAAATGGTATGTAGAAAGGTTTAAACTGTTGAAAAAAACAGCATTCACGAAGCCGGAATCTTACTTTAAGCGTTTTGCCGAGCTTTCGGATGTGGAAGCAGAAGGTGTCGCTACAGATATTTGGAATCGAATTAATAAAGTTAATTTAGAGGAGAATATTTTGCCGACTAAGTATCGGGCCGATCTCATCATTGAAAAATGCTCCAATCATCAAGTTGAGAATATTAGAGTGAGAAAGAATTAGCTGAAGATATAGTTCCAATTTATGATTGGAGGTTATTTTGTTGAAGCAGCAGTTACAATTTGAAGCCTCTTGGGATAGAGCGCTAGCTGAGAAGGATCGAAAGTTGATTGAAAAAATTTTTAATGCTACATATCCAAGCGATCATCGTGAAGTTATTTGTTCTTTTATAAGAGTAGCCATTAATCATAAAGAGGAATTGCTTGTTACAGCACTAGTTCATAATTATATGGATTGTCCACTTGTTTTTGAGAATGTAAGAGTGCTATACAGGATCAAAGGGCAAGTTTTAGCAGATAACCTATTTACTTTATCTGCTCTTGTGATTCCACCGTATGTGAGTATGCCTTGGACCTTTATCTTTCCGCAGGATCGTTACATCCTAAAGTCTTCAATGAAGAATGGACGATTAGAAATATATCGTCCATTCTAAATTTTTTCATAAACGGCTTTAACTACATCATTTAATTAAATCCACCGTTTACACGAATGGTTTGTCCTGTTATCCATCGTGCTTTGTCGCTAACAAGTAATTCAATGGCATTTGCAATATCTTCAGGTTCACCGAGGCGGCCGAAAGCGTTCAATGTTCGAAATGAATCTATCAACTCCTGAGATTTTCCTTGTAAGAATAGCTCGGTTGCTACTTGACCTGGTGCGATACAATTAATAATAATTTCCTTCGGACCGAATTCTTTTGCTAATTGCCGAGTTAGTTGTTCAATAGCGCCTTTTGTGGCAGCATAGACGCTGTAGGTCGGCAGCATGGCTCCTGACACTGAAGTCGAGAAGTTGATGATTGTTCCACCTCGTGACATATGTTTCATTGCCTGCTGACATGCAAAATAGGTGCCTTTTACATTAATGGCAAAATGGCGATCAAATAGTTCTTCAGATACATCAGCAATGGCTTTACATTCCATAATTCCTGCATTATTAACAAGAATATCTATTTGTCCAAATTGTTTAAGTGTTTCCGAGAATAACAAGTCAACCTCACTCACTTTACTTACGTCGGCACGTATGGCTACAGCTTCCCCGCCTGCTTGTTTAATCTCCTGTACAACTTCATTTGCTTTTCGTTCACTTGCGGAGTAATTGACCACGACTTTTATACCTAGGCTCGCTAATTGGAGGGAGACTTGTCGGCCGATCCCCCGTGATGCCCCTGTAATTATCGCTACTTTTCCATATGAACTCATAAAGAACTCGCTCCTTTTTGTAACTAATTGGTTAAGCCTTGTATAATCATTATATTGAAGCATTGTTTGCAGACGTTAGAATATATCTGTTCAATTCTTGCCTATTTCTCTTTAGCCGCGCTGTCATCAAAATCAATCTAGTATGAATTGAAAGGAAGGTTAACATGGATAAATCTCATCGTATTAGACAATGTTTGCAACAATTGGCACAGTTAATTTTTCGCCATGCTCCCACAAATGGTACTCATGCTACGGCCATTCCCACTTTATCCTTCATGCACGCCACCGAGTTAACTGAGCCGTTGGAATCTGTATATAAGCCATCTATTTGTGTAGTGGCTCAAGGAGCAAAGACAGCTACGTTAGCTGACAAAACCTATATATATAATCCATCTGCTTACCTAGTAACATCTGTAGAGTTGCCGATTATCGGAGAAATCATTGATGCTTCACCTGAAGTTCCATATTTAAGCTTGAAACTAAGTTTTGAAGCTGACATAATTCTAGATATCGTGAAAGAAATGAATGCGCCTGTTCCTTCACTCTCATTAGAATCTAGCCAAGCGATAACAGTGAATCGTACATCGCCTGAGTTACTAGATGCGATCATCCGGCTTTTAAGTCTATTAGATCATCCCGGTGACATTCCAGTTTTAGCACCACTTTTTATTCGAGAAATTTTGTATCGGGTACTTCAAAGTGAGCAAGGTGCAGCTATTCAACAATTTGCAAATGTCGGTAGTTATGCATACAACATTGCCAAGGCTATTCAGTTGATTAATCGCAAATACGATCGCCCGCTTGCGATTGATCAACTTGCGAGCTCAGTCAATATGAGTACATCTGCATTTCATAAACATTTCAAACGTGTCACAACGATGAGTCCTTTGCAATATCAAAAAACGGTTCGTTTGCAGGAGGCGCGGCGTTTAATGTTAACAGAAACATTACAAGCTGCTGATGCTGCCTTTCGAGTCGGCTATGAGAGTCCTTCCCAGTTCAGCAGAGAATATGCTCGAAAGTACGGTCGGCCACCGAAATTGGATATAAAAGAGCTACGAGGTTCGCTTAAGTAAAACTTTTAGTGAAGTGTCCCACTTTAATACGCAGTAAGTTTGCTACCTTTGTCGGGGCGCAACCACTTGCTGAATAAAGTTAAAGCCCCAGATTTATCAAGTCTCGCTTGATAAAACCTGGTCAGAAATACGTCTAGATGTATTTGATTTTAATACGGATCATGTGTGCAAGCTCTTACCTGGGAAAAAACGCTGATTTCGCGTTGTTAAGAAAATGAATTGATTCTCTTAGGCCAAAATTTTGCAGATGTGAGATAATTTTTAAGAAATATCATTTGCTTCAAATGCAATGAATCTATTAAGAAAGTGGAAGTGTTTTCATTATGAATGAGACTTTAACGTCAGATTGTGAACATTGTTTTGGGTTATGCTGTGTCGCTTTGCCTTATGCCAAGTCGGCTGATTTTCCGTTTCATAAAGATGGAGGAGAGCCTTGCCGCAATTTATTATCAGATAATCGGTGTAAAGTACATCATGAGTTAAGGGAAAAGGGGTTCCACGGGTGTGTCTCGTATGAATGCTTTGGGGCTGGACAGCATGTGTCGCAAAAAATGTATGGGGGGCGTGACTGGCGCGGTCAGTCGGAGCTTAGAAAGGAAATGTTTGCTGTCTTTCCATTAATTCAGCAGTTGTATGAAATGTTATGGTATCTTACGCAAGCGTTAAGCTTGAACGAAACTAAACCGATTCATGCTGAGCTTAAGCAGCTATATGAGCGAACGGTTGAACTCACTTTAAATGCTCCCAATGAAATAATTCAATTAGGGATCGACATGCATAGAAGCAAGGTGAATAAATTATTAATAGAAACAAGTGAATTATACCGCCGTAACCAAGCAAATAAGCACGAAAAGAAGAGTAAGAGAAGCTTTGATTATATGGGTGCGGATTTAAGAGGAAGGAATTTTCACGGCAGCAACTTTCGAGGAGTATTATTGATAGCTGCTAATTTAAGCTATGCAGATTTAAGAAAAGTGGATTTCATCGGTGCGGACTTAAGAGATGCAAATCTAGAGTTTGCAGATTTATCAGATGCACTTTTTCTCACGCAAGCGCAGATAAATTCAGCTAAAGGAAATATCGCTACAAAAATACCAGACTTTTTAGTAAGACCACACCATTGGTTAGCACAATCAGACAAGTAAGATGATGCAAAGGAGGGGAAGGAATGCTAGATAAAGCAAGGCAAGGAATTGCTCGAGTCGAAGCGGTTAGTTTAAGTGATAAGCATACTTTTAGCAAAGAGAGTAAAGACAGCATTCACTTAGTTGCTGGATTAGGAGTGAAAGGCGACGCCCACTTTGGGGCTACAGTTAAGCATCGTTCGAGAGTCGCAAAAGATCCAAACCAGCCTAATTTACGGCAAGTACACTTGCTTCATAAAGAACTGTTTGCAGAATTAAAGGAAGATTTCACCATAAAGCCCGGTCAAATGGGGGAAAATATAACGACTTCAGGAATAGAATTGCTTAAGCTACCTACGGACACAGTGTTACATATAGGGGAGACTGCCATTGTAAAAGTGACTGGTTTACGTAATCCCTGCGCGCAAATTGATCATTTTCAACCGGGCCTATTGAAGGCAGTTTTGGGCAAGGATGCAGCTGGAAATGTGGTAAGAAAGGCTGGAATTATGGGGGTTGTTCTACAAAGTGGAGTAGTGAAACGCGGTGATGCTATCAGAGTGGTTCTGCCCAAAGGGCCATTTAAAAAATTGGAGCGTGTATGAGACACTTCTATCCTAATGGAGCAACCCACACTTTTGCAGAGTGTGGGATGAAATTAAAGATGCTGATAATTTAGATCATGCTTTGTATCTTACCATAAGAGCATGGCCTCGTTTCGTTTCGGCAGCTGTGTTTGTAAACTCCATTCTGGATACTGTTTAATCAGTTATACTTGCTCACCTGTAGCAAAAGCAATAAAGGAATATAATGTTCTTTTTCCATCGGGTGCTGAAATAAACCATTCTTGTTCGACTTCCGAAATGGTGAGCTTATCTCTGTCTGCCGCTTTTTTCGCTTTTAACGGTTCTAATCTTTTCCACAGCATGAGATGCTCATCCTTCCTGTTGTGAATACAATATTATGACAAACTGGACATACAAAATTATGGACCTTCTGAAAATTTCCTGCTGATAATTCGCCGTTTCATATACTCTCAATATTTACGTCAAGCAAAGTGGACAAGCTTGGTAACAGTGAGATATCCGGGCAACCGTAGCCATGTTCACTTTTAGAAATCGTTCGATTAGATATCTTTATTTGCTCGGCTAATTGTTTTTGTGTTAGCTTTTTCCCTACGTAACTGAAAAATGAACTCTCCAACTTTTTGATTGTCGATATTTTCTCCTCCCAATCTACTGTCATCATAAGTGATTCATAATGAGTGGGTAACAAACTGAGTAGTGTTGGAGGAAAGGGGTTAAAAATAAAACGAAGTGTGATAAAGGTGTTATGAGCGTTAACATAACTTGTTGATCTTAAGGTCAAAAAACGAAAGAGCTTCTAATGATTGGCTTGATGATGATAAGGATAGAGAAGGACTTAATAAAGGTGAGGGATTGAAGTTTTAATCTTGAAGAAATGAACATAAGTCGATCGTATGACGCATGGAAATCATGCGTTTTTAAAATGATTTTTTGGGGAAGAGGGAAAGAAATGTAACTATAATGCGAAAAATGGTATCTTAATGTTATATTCACCCTAATATTTATTTAAATCTATTAAACAGGAGTCCATCTCTATGAAAAAATTCGAAAACCAGATTACAACGACGATGAATATGGGCTTGAAATCGATGCTCAGCATGTTGAAAGATGCTGTAAAAGGTAGAGAGAGTCGCAAGCCTGCTGTTCCCATTGAGATAGAGGAGTTTAAAGCAGATGAAGTGATTTCCCATGCAACTGTTCCACGGATTACATGGTTTGGTCACTCCGCTTTTTATTTAGAAATAGAAGGAAAGAAGCTATTATTTGATCCGATGTTTAGTTTACGACCGTCGCCAGTTTCATGGGTTGGGACGAAACGATACACGGGGAGTCTGTTACAGCAGTTGGATGATTTTCCAATGCTTGATGCCGTTATTATTTCGCATGACCATTATGACCATTTGGACTATCCATCTATTGTACGGTTAAAGGATAAAACAGTCCGTTTTATTGTTCCATTAGGCGTACGTAAACGATTAATAAAATGGGGAATTTCTGCCGAAAAGATTACAGAACATTCTTGGTGGGAGGAGCTTCAATATCATAATCTTACACTAGCTTGTACTCCATCAAGGCATTTTTCTGGAAGAGGATTACATGATCGCAATGCAACCTTGTGGTGTTCATGGGTGATTAAAGGTCAGGAATGGCAGATTTTTTACAGTGGAGACAGTGGGTATGGCCCCCATTTTAAAGAGATTGGAGAAAAGTATGGTCCGTTTCATTTAACGATATTAGAATGTGGGCAATACGATGAACGGTGGGCAGCGATTCATATGAAACCGGAAGAAACGGTGCAAGCGCATCTTGATTTGCAAGGAGAAATGTTACTTCCTGTCCATTGGGCAGGTTTCACGTTAGCCTATCACAGTTGGACCGACCCAGTTGAAAGAGCGATTGCTACAGCATTAAAAAATGAAGTGAGGATAATAACGCCTAAAATCGGTGAAACCGTAACTGTTACTGCAGAGAACATGCCTGCGCAACCATGGTGGAGAACGATCTAGGTGAGGGTGACAAGAGGTTGGGCATTCCGGCGCCATAGCCTCTTTTTTTACAATTAATATCAGGGGAGGGTGGCAGCATCCGTACAACAAGAACTTATAACTGCGATTGTCGGTATCTTATCTCCGTTTTATATGTTGTTCAGTAAGCTGGGAGGAACTATTTTTTAGTGGAAGGTAAGGGAGTAGCATGTCGAGAACTCACTGATAGCGATTGCCTAGAGGGAATCGACATATTAATGCGAAATTAATTCATATAACAAAGACATCAAGAGGGAGGACCTCTTGATGTCTTTTGCCGGCACTACTCAAGGCATAAATGGTTCATTAAATACTTTTATACTTATGGAACCTCATTTCACTAACAAAAGTTGAGCTTAGCAAGAGTATCCCACCTATCATTTGTAGTAATGTAAACGGCTCCCGCAAAATGAATCCAGAAATTAAAATAGCCACAAAAGGATCAATATAACTCAACATCGCAATGCTTTGCCCTTTTAGATTCTCCATGCTAGAGAAATACAACCAAAATCCTACTCCAGTATTGATAATCCCTAATAAAAGAATAAAGGGAAGAGAGGAAACCGATACATTTAAAATGGTAATCCCTTCTGTAAAAAGGACGTAGGGCAGAAGAATAGAAGCAGTCGTACCAAGTTGAATAATCGTTACTTCTAATCGATTGATTCCTTTGATAAATTTATTTAACAGCATTAATGAAGCGTAAAATGCTGCTGCAGCTATGCCCCAAATTAATCCGAGGACATCGTTTTTTCCTGCTGCAGTTATTCCATTGCCCACAATGAATGTCATGCCAATGATGGCGATAATCATGCACAGTATTTTTTTGAGTGGCAGTGGCTCCTTTAAAATTATGGGAGAAAGCAGCATCACAAAAACAGGTGCAAAATAATAACCTAATGTTGCATTTGCAAGGGATGTATATTCATAGGAACGATAGAGAAAAATCCAGTTTCCACTTAAGGCTACTCCGGATGCGACAAGAATAATTGCATTTTTCCGTATCGTTCTCCATATAAATGTTCTTCTTTGCTTGTAGAAGACAAGGCTTAAAAAGAGAAAACCTATTAAACTGCTTAAAAATGCTGTTTCACTCGCAGATAAGTCAATGTATCTTACAACTAAACCAATCGTTCCAAAGATAATCATTGAGACTATAAATTGTATATTCGAATTCATTTTCTACTCCTTCGAATCTGCGAAAAACAGCTTATATTTCGCAGATTCTTAATCTGTTTTAAATATAAGCGTGCTTATGAGTAGAAATGGTGGTGGCGGTGAAGTCGCCAATCTAATATTTGGATTGTTAATTGATTTTGCTAAGGGCATGAACGGGCACCTCCTTATCGGAATTTTTATAAAAGTTTAAATGAAAATAAATATTTATCGTTCATCACAAAAAATCCACGATAGCATGTTCCGTGGCAGCGTCGTATGTAAGAAGTTGTGCAACGATGAAATTGATTTAATTATACATGAAGCAGGATAATTTGTATTAAATAAATTTGAAGCTTCGCGCAAACAATCAAACTCATAGTAAGTATTATCATATTTGCGACCTCAAGCGGAGGAAAGTTAAATGGAAATAAAGAAAAACGCCTTTATTAGTAGCTTGGAAAAAACCACTAACTAGGCATTTTTTGTTTTTGAATGAGTGATAATAATCATTAAGAGTCTTTATAGACTTTAATTTCTGTCCCAGGATAGTAATGCTCGAGAATTTCTTTGTATGTTTTTCCTTGTTCAGCCATTTTGCTTGCTCCCCACTGGCTCATTCCAACCCCATGGCCGTTTCCTTTACCGCTAATCGTATAAGAAGTAGGGTGCACTTCAAAGGAACTAATTAAATAGCTTTTGAAATGAGCTCCACCAATGATCGGCCTAATTTTTTTCAATTCGACATCATGGTAGGAGAGCTTTTCGAATAAAATCGTCCCATCAAACAATCTTCTCATAAATTCAATCTGAAGCGAACCCTTAACCGAACGCGATGATTCGTTTTTGCCATTTTCGATTGCAAAATGAGGGATGCTCAAAATTTTAATATCTCCTGTATACCCATTACGTTGAAGCCAATTTTTCATGGAAGATGTAAGGTCCATATCCTTTTCCTCTAATTGGTCCCACCAATTTGGTTCATTCCAGTTGATTCTGTCGATATCAATTTGTGTTTTATGAATTGTGAATGTCCATGGCTGTACCGGATCATACGGATCGCGCTTAACTGGGAAATAAGGAGTTGGCGCACCGCCCCAAACATTTTTATTGCTTTCTGTTATTCCGCCATTGCTTGCAGAGTAAAATGTGCTTATCGGTTTATTTTTAAATGTAATGATTTCACCCTTTGTCTCATTGACAGCTTTTTTTGTTTTAGTAAATTGATTGTAGCCACCATAGACTTGATAATGGATTGTATCGTCAAGTTCAGCATCCTTATGGAGAAGGGTATACGTACGAGCTGCTAATGTTTGCGCCTTCAAGGCTTCAATATCCCACTCAGGGAAAACTTCAAAAGGTACAACACCTTTTAGATAATCTTCTAAAAGTAATTGATTGACAGGCCTAATGTAGTTTTCTTTATCAATTTGGAACTCAAATGCCCCCATATAAGGTCGATCGTCAATATAGAGCAAGTGCTCTTCATCATATCCTTTTGGAGTTAAAATAAAAGGCTTGGTTACTGTCATTTTTTCTTTCCCATGCTGTAGAATCAGCTTTTTCCCTTGTATGAAAAGTGTATAGTCCACCCCTTCTGTTAAATTCAGCGTTGGATCGAGCGTAAAATACTCCCCTTTTAAACGCAATCTAATTTGGGAGGTGTCGCCAAGGTAGTTTTTCAATTTTACGGTGATTAATTCTTCGGCGACAGCATCATTGGCACAAGTTAACAACAGGATTATCAAAATAAAAGGCTTTAGAATTTTCATATCATTTATTATTGATGATGTCGTTTTTGATTATGCATCCACAAAAATCACTGAGGATAAAATGAACGAACAGAGGAACAATCGTGCTAAAAATAGCACAACTTAATGGGGGCAATTAATGATATACATATATTATGACTTTGGTGGCACTCATTCCACATCATTGGCGGCAGCTTATCATCTTAAAATGATTAACGAACCATCAGAAGTCCTTAACAAAGAAGAAGTATTGTCGGTCCCTTTTTTTAATAAATTAAAAAAACAAGATGCAGGAAAATTTATTTATCATGGAGAGGATGATGAAGGTAATCCAGTTTATACGCTTGGAAAGCGTTCTTCAAAATTAGTCATTCCTTCCCTTTATCAATATAGTCTCCTTTTGAGTGAACAGGTTGGGTTGCAAGAAAAGATCATTTTCTCCAATACATCTCCTGTTGTGCCGCTCGCTATGACATTAGGAGGCTTTTTTTCACGGGGCTTGGGCTTGAATGCTGTTGGCGTACCGCTGCTTATAAAAGGGGCGCAGAAGTGCTGTAAAAATGTTTATCAACTCGTCGAAGAGACTAAACGTATAGCGAAGGAAAAGGAGAATGAACTCATTATTACGATTGAAAACAAAAAATACCAGGCTTAAAAAAGCTGCTCAACCACTTGCGTATCTTTCGGTTTAGCAGTTTTTGTATTTTTGAGGGATTTTTCGGCGTCATCCGTCATAAATTCTAAAATATGAGGTGGGAAATGGGTGGTGAAAACTTATGTTATCCACGCTGAAAGTTTTGGAATCCATTCCAGAGGCAACTGAGAAATGTATTTTGGCAACGATCATCGAAATAGAAGGCTCCGCATATTTAAGGGAAGGCACCTTCATGATCATAAAGGAAAATGGAGATAAGGCAGGACTCCTTTCCCCGGGATGCTTGGAAGAGGATTTGATTTTAAGAAGTAAAGAAATATTTAAAACAGAATTACCACAAACGGTGATGTATGATACGAGTGCCATAGATGATGCAGGGTGGGGGCAAGGAATGGGCTGCAATGGAATGATGCGAATTCTATTGGAGCCCATCACCGAAACGTTGCATGCTAGCCTATTGAGTGTGAAAGAAGTACTTGTACAAGGTTATGCCGTTTACCATGAAAAAGAATTATTCGCTGATTATACATTAAAAAAAAGCTCCTTCGAAATTGTAGATGAGGATCTCTTATCGAACATCTCCTGTAATCTTTACAGAACGGAAGAAGGGCATCGCTTTACGTATTACTTCACGCCACCGCCAATTATGGTTGTGTTTGGTGCCGGAGAGGATGCGAAACCATTAGTTGAGCTCGCTGTGAAAATTGGATTTGTTGTCAAACTTTGTGATTGGAGACCAGCGCTTTGCAACGAAGAAATCTTTCCGAATGTCCACGAATATTATATTGGCTCACCTAGTCAAATCGCCGATTTCCTCCGTATTTCCGATGGCAGCTTCATCGTCGTAATGAGCCACAATTTTTCTAAAGATCAAGAGTTTTTAACGGCCTTGGAGAAATACAGTCCTGCTTATATTGGTGTTTTGGGATCGAAGGAGAGAACGAGACGTCTGCTCCGCAATATGGTAAATCAAGAGCAAGTGACCTTTCCGATTGGTCTTCCGATTGGAGCACAAGGTCCTGAAGAAATTGCGGTCAGTATTATGGCTGAAATCATTCAGAAGTATAGACAGTATGATGGCAACTGACTTACATATCGTTGGGGTCTATCTTGCAGCGGGCAGCAGTAAAAGAATGGGGTGCAATAAATTGGCACTTCCATTAGGTAATTCCATTTTAGGAGCACATGCACTGCACACAGCTCTACAAACAACTATTTCCCACATCATTGTTGTCACGAGTGAGAATGCTTCGATTGATTGGGGAGCCTATGCTCGAGAAAAACTCACTGTCGTAATATGTAAAGAATCGAAGCAAGGCATGTCTTCCTCTATAAAAACAGGTATTCGAGAAGTTCAAAAAATGAATGCAGACGCAGCCATGCTTCTTTTAGCTGATCAACCATTTATTCAAGTCTCGATGTTAGCAGAGTTAATCGCTATGTTTTCTAAAGGGGAGGCTGACTATGTGGCAGCTTGTTATCAGAATATCATCAGACCTCCTTTGTTGATGGGTAAAACGATTTTTCCCGTAGCTGAAGAGTTAAGTGGTGACAAAGGAATCAAACATTTATTGCTGAAGCGCCCGTATATAAAGGGTAGGATTATGCCGTTTGAAGATAAAAGTTTATTTATCGATATAGATACGAGGGAAGAGTATCGAGAAATAAATCATAAATTAAGATGAAAGAGGGTTACTCCATGCATATTATCGGAAAAGGCATTATGCGTAAGGATTCCCTTGAAAAAGTAACCGGTCATGCAAAGTATACTGCTGATTTTGAGTCAAAAGAAATGCTTTATGGGCGATTGGTGACAAGCCCGTATGCACACGCGACGATTAAACGGATTGATACATCTGGCGCAGAAAACATCAATGGTATTCATGCGATTATTACGGGCGAAAATTTGCCGCTTACAGGAGAGGAAATGAAGGATCGATACCCGATTGCAAATGAGAGAGTCCGCTATCATGGAGAAGTGGTGGCCGTTGTTGTTGCGGATACTCCCTTTCTAGCAATGCAAGGAGCGGAAGCAATCAATGTCGAGTATGGATTGCTTCCGATCGTCAACTCACCATCCGAGGCTTTAAAGGCAGATGCTCCATTATTGCACCCTCATCTCGAAAATTACGAAAAAATAAACATGGTCTACCCTGTTCCAGGCACAAACATCGCCTGTAAAACGAAAATTCGCAAAGGCAACTTGGAAAAGGGCTGGCATGAAAGTGAGGTGTTCGTAGAAGAGACGTTTGCTTTTAGACCCTCTGATCATGCTGCGATGGAAACCCGTGCTGTTTTTGCACAAATTCATCCTGATGGAATGATAGAGTTAACTGCTTCCTCTCAAGCCCCTTTTATGATTAAAAGATTAATAGCTGATTATTTTGATGTTGAATTAGGGCGTATTGTTGTGAATACGCCTTTAGTCGGGGGCGCCTTTGGAGGAAAAGCGTCGGTTCAGCTTGAACTGTTAGCTTACCTTGCCACAAAAGCGGTAAATGGAAGATTGGTGAAAATCGTCAATGAGCGTGAAGAAGATCTGGTCACCTCGCCTGGTCATATCGGTTTGGAGGCGCAGGTAAAGTTAGGTTGTACAAAAGAAGGAATTCTTAAAGCGGCGGAAATTCTTTTTTTATGGGATGGGGGAGCGTATTCAGATAAAGCGATTGATTTAAGCAGAGCAGGGGCTGTTGATTGCACAGGCCCTTATCATATTGACAATATTTGGTGCGATTCTTTGTGTATGTATACAAATCATCCATATCCTGCTCCTTTTCGGGGATTTAGCCATTCAGAGGTTCATTTTGCCTTTGAACGGACGATGGATGTATTGGCGCAGAAATTGAATATGGACCCGCTTGAATTGAGAGCGCGCAATGCCATTTTGCCAGGACACACTACCCCCACACAAGTAGTGTTAAACTCCAGTACGGTTGGTAACTTGCCAGAATGTATTCGGAAATTGAAAACGTTGCTCAATTGGGAGGAAGGCCAGGTTATTGATGTTGGTCCAAACAAGCTGAGGGCAAAAGGAGTTAGCTGTGTATGGAAAACTTCAACAATTGACCCAGATGCTAGCTCAGGAGTTATTTTAACTTTTAATAAAGATGGCAGCATTAATCTCATATCTGGTGTTGTTGAGATTGGAACTGCAACCAAAACAGTTCTTGCCCAAATTCTTGCGGAAAAGTTAAAAATGGATATAAACGAAATTCATGTGCAAATGGGTGTGAATACGCAAAGCACCCCAGAGCATTGGAAAACCGTTGCAAGTCGAGGAACATTTATGGCAGGGAGAGCGGTGTTAACAGCAGCGGAGGATGTCATTAAACAATTGAAAAGTTTGGCTTCCTTTTTGTTAAGAGCATCGACGGAGGATTTAGAAGTAGGTTATGGAAGAGTGTATATCAGGGATGAACCTACGCGATACATTCCGATAAAAGAAATCGCCTATGGATATTCCTTTCCAGAAGGACCGTCGATCGGAGGGCAAATAATTGGTCGAGGAACCTATATTCTTCGAGGCATGACCCATTTAGATAAAGAAACGGGTGCAGGAAGGCCCGGACCGGAATGGACGGTAGGTGCTCAAGGAGTAGAAATCGAGTTGAATACAAGAGACTATACGTATCAAGTTCTTAAAGCGGTCGCAGTAATCGATGTAGGCAAAGTATTGAATGAAAAAACGGCGTTCGGTCAGGTAAAAGGTTCAATGAGTATGGGCTTATCTTTTGCTGCGAGAGAAACCTTTCGTTTTGATGAGGAAGGAAGGGTTCTGAATCCACAACTTCGAAGCTATCGCCCTCTTAGATTTGGAGAACATCCAAAATATGAAGTGGCTTTTGTAGAAACTCCGCAGCTAGACGCCCCATATGGAGCGAGAGGAGTCGGTGAGCATGCTCTTATTGGTATCCCGGCTGCACTTGGAAATAGTCTTTCAACAGCACTCTCAGTAAAGATTAATTATTTGCCAATGATTCCTGAAGTGCTGTGGAAGATGAAAGAAAGAGGGAAATGAATGTGCTGGCATTTGATCTTGAGTATTTTAAACCAAAAACGATTGAAGAGGCAATAGAGTGTTTCTTTTTGCTAAAAAAAGAAAATAAACGCGTCATCTATTATTCGGGAGGCACTGAAATATTAACACTTGGCCGTCTGAATCTTCTTCAAATGGATGCTGTCATTGATATAAAAGCAATCTCTGAATGTCTAGAATTTAATTTTAAACACAATCAATTAGCTGCAGGTGCGGCGCTTTCATTAACCCGCATTGAAGAGGGAAATTATTTTCCACTATTAAGTACGGTTGCTAAGGAAGTTGCTGATCATACGGCACGCAATAAAATTACTCTTGGTGGTAACATCTGCGGACAAATTTTTTATCGAGAAGCAGTGCTGCCTTTTCTTCTCTGTGATAGCGATGTCGTTATTGCTGGCGAGGACGGGAAAGAGACTGTTTCGATTCACCAAATTTTTAATGGAGCGTTCCGATTGGAAGAAGGACAGTTTCTTATTCAACTCTTAACGGATCAAAAATATATAACAATGCCGTTTGTCAGTCTGAAAAAAAGGCAGCAGTGGGAAACGGGTTATCCCTTAATAACGGTTTCCTCCATAAAAGCAGATAATCGCCTACGTTTTGCTTTTAGTGGTCTATGTTCATTTCCGTTTCGCTCGACAGAGATGGAGGACGCATTAAATCAAGCGAATAAGCCATTACACATCCGAATTCAACAAGCGATTGATCATATTCCAGCTCAAGTTTTGGATGATATTGAAGGCTCTCGGGAGTATCGTTTGTTTGTGCTACGGAATACGCTCGAAGAAATAGTTGCTGAATTGGAGGGGGAAGGATGACGGAAAAAATAGCGATCCCATTAAACGTAAATGGCGAGATTAGGGAGGTCGTCATTCGTCCAGCCGATACTCTGCTCGATGTCCTGCGAAATGAACTTTCATTAACTGGCGCAAAGCCGGGCTGCTTAAATGGGGACTGCGGAGCATGCTCTGTGATTGTTGGTGGAACCGTTTATAAATCATGCATTATGTTAGCAGTTGAGGCAATCGATTCCAAAATCACGACAATTGAAGGTTTGAAAAATTCACCAATACAAGAAGCCTTTATAAAGCATTTTGCTTTTCAATGTGGGTATTGCACCCCAGGTTTTATTATCAATATTCAAGCATTGCTTGAGAAGCATCCCAATCCCACTTACGAAACGATAAAAGAATGGCTTTCCTCAAATATTTGCCGCTGTACGTCATATGAGGAAATTGAAGGAGCGGTATTTTCAGTAGTGGAAAAAAACAGGGGAAGAACATCAAGCTGATCTTCCCCTTCCCATATATGATTAAAGATTGCAAGAATTGATTCACAACCACTATTTATATCCTCTCTTCAATGTCGGTAAAAAAGTCGATATAGGTACCGAGCATTTACCAGTAATCCTCGAGGCTAGGACAAGCCGTTCATCTTCCGACATCCTTACGAGCAAGGTATTCCATGTCAATAATTGTGGAGGCGTAGCAGATCGAATACTTTGCAAGAAATGGTACTTGGCAGTGTCAGTCATAAAGTCGTGAAGAGGGCAATTTGTCCGGTGCTGGTGGTAAAGTAAATCGTTAAACAACTGAGAAATTAAGTCTGAGTAGGTTATATCAAATATGGAATAGTTGATTCTTAATTTGCTAAATGGGCTCTAGTAACATGTTCGTATAGATGAGCTTTTGATTGCAAAATTGCTATCCGCAATATTTGGTAAGGTTAAAAGTATGTGTAAGATGTTTTAGAAAGGTGAGTAAAAGGGATTTTAGCCATAATCTTGGACGAAAGAAAAAAATGAATAAAGCTGCTCGTATACACAAAAACGAGCAGCTCTATTTTATGATCTTTTCAACTGATTAATATTTAATAAATTGTGTAATTGCCTCGACATATAAGTAGATGAATGGGAATAGTCCTTTTTTATCCAGTCCAGTATTAAACCTAGTACCCCCTGTGCATGGTAGGTTACGTATAAGTCCATATCGATGTCAATATTCAGGTTGCGCATCTTCAAAAGTTCTTTTTTAAAAGCTAATGAAAACTTGTCAATAAACATTTCTTGAATATTTGGGATCGCTTCAGATGTCTTCCAAAGGTTAAAAAAATCCTTCTTTTTATAAATATGCTCAAAAATGACAATATCGGCAGGTGTCATATTCTCAATCCCTTTTTTAAAATCATCAAAAAAAGCAGCAATGAGACCATTAACCATACTTTCATTAAGCTCCTCAACCAATTCTTCTTTATATTTATAATGAAAGTAAAAGGTGCTTCGATTGTAATCGGCTCTTTCGACAATATCGGTTACGGAAATATCTTTGTATTCCTTTTCATAAAGAATGTCTATAAATGCTCTCTTGAGCATTCTTTTTGTTCGACGAACTCTTCTGTCCTCACGATTCTCATCTGAAAGCATTATATTCCTCCTTTATGATATCCAATCCCGTTGATTAAAAAAGAAGAGATAAAAACATGCGATGTTTTGAGGTTCAAAATATGACAAAATATAGCAAATTGGTATTCATTTGTAAGAGGGATCAAACTCTCTATGTATTTAAATTATATACCATATTCATAAAAATTTTTGATGTTTCCGACAATATTAAAAAAAATGTTGGTTTTTTAGACATTAATAAATTTTTTAGTGATTGATGAAAAATTTGTCTAACCATAAGATGAAATTAAGATAAGCTTATCTGAATTAGACATTTTTCGTAGATTTTCTGATGTAGTTAAGTATAACTGTTTGGAGGTAGTAATGTTCAACTCTTCAAAAGTACAAAATATGTTCAAAAGAAAGCAAAAAGATGAAAACGTAATCAAGGCGCCGATTGAAGGTGAAGTATGGCCATTAAGTAATGTCAATGATCCGGTATTCTCGACAGAAATGATGGGGAAGGGTGTAGCAATTTTGCCGAAAAGGGGAAGAGTCGTTTCTCCAGTAAATGGGAAAGTGGTGTCCGTGTTTGAAACTAAACATGCCGTTACCCTTGCTTCCGACAACGGAGCGGAAATATTGATCCACGTAGGCCTGGATACAGTTAGTTTAAACGGGCAATACTTTGAGGCACTTATTTGCTCAGGAGAAAAAGTAAAAATAGGGGACCCTTTGCTACAATTTGATATCGATAAAATCAAAAGACAAGGTTTTGATCTTATATCACCGCTCATCATTTGCAATACAGATTCATTTAGAGAAATAGTAAGTTTTACTGGTAAAGAGGTTGAAGAAATGGAAACGGTTATTGAGCTTATTAAAAATTAATTTGTACAACTAAGAAAGGGGGACTATGCGTTATGAAAGAATTCCCAGCAGATTTTTTGTGGGGAGGTGCCATTGCCGCTAATCAATCCGAGGGGGCCTATAATGAGGATGGCAAAGGACTGTCAATTCAAGATGTGATGCCTAAAGGGTTTATTGGCCCAATTACAGAAGAGCCGACTCCAGATAACATGAAACTGGTAGGTATTGATTTCTATCATCGATACAAAGAGGATATAAAATTATTGGCAGAAATGGGGTTTAAGGCATTTCGTATATCTATTGCTTGGTCAAGAATTTTCCCGAACGGAGATGAAGCAGAACCGAATGAACTAGGTTTGCAGTTCTATGACCGCGTGTTCGATGAGTGTAAAAAATATGGGATTGAACCGATTGTCACCATTTCTCATTATGAAACACCATTGTATTTATCTAAAATGTATGATGGCTGGCTCAATAGAAAGCTAATCGATTTTTTTATTCGATATGTAGAAACGATTTTTACGAGATACAAAGATAAGGTGAAGTATTGGTTAACATTCAATGAAATCAATTCTATTCTCTATGAACCCTTTTGCAGCGGTGGCATCTACACTGAAAAAGATAAATTAACGAAGCAGGATTTATATCAGGCGATTCATCATGAACTGGTCGCAAGTGCGATGGCAGTAAAATTAGGGCGTGAAATCATGCCGAATGCAAAAATTGGCTGTATGATTTTAGCTGTACCCATTTATCCTCTTTCTCCTAAACCTAGTGACGTAATCGCGATGATGCAAAAGCAAAGGGAAATTCTATTTTTTGCGGATGTGCATGCAAGAGGTGAATACCCGGCTTATATGCGACGATTTTTTAAGGAGCAAAATATTGAAATCAAAATGGAGCCTGAAGATCGGGAAATACTAACTCACACAGTCGATTTCATTTCACTCAGTTACTATATGAGTCTATGTGAAACTGCTGATTCTGCACAAAAGCCTAATAGTAAGGGGAATATTTTGGGCGGGGTTGCTAACCCATTTTTAGAGGCAAATGAATGGGGCTGGCAGATCGATCCACAAGGGCTTAGATATATGCTCAACGAGTTATATGATCGATATCGACTTCCTCTCTTTATTGTTGAAAATGGCGTTGGGGCGAGAGATGTTTTAGTAGAAGATGAGAATGGACAGAAAACGGTGCTCGATGATTATCGAATAGATTATTTAAGAGATCATCTTCTCCAAGTAGAAGAAGCACTTGAAGACGGTGTGGAAGTAATGGGCTACACAGCTTGGGGATGCATCGATCTCGTAAGTGCTTCTACGGCGGAATTAAGAAAACGATACGGCTTTATTTATGTTGACCGTCATGATGACGGTTCCGGAACTCTTGAACGTTATAAAAAGAAAAGCTTTTATTGGTATAAACGAGTAATTGAATCAAACGGGAAGTCGTTAAGTGAGAGGATGTAAGCGTTTTATTAATAGGCTGTATTCATGCATTTAAAATATCCGGAGGAGGATAAATGAATGAATTATGAAAATGTTGCAAATGAAGTCTTAGCTTCGCTAGGAGGAAAGGAAAATATTAAGACATTAACCCATTGTGCAACTAGATTAAGATTTTCCTTATTTGAAAGTAGTAAATTGGACAAGGATGCTATAGAAAAAAATCCTAATATTTTAGGTCTTGTTGATAAAAATGGAAACTATCAATTAATCATAGGTACGGAAGTGTCACATGTGTACAATGCTATTACGAACTTAACAGGCGAAGTGAATTCTGAGAGAGAAGACTCAAGTGCTGAGAGCACGGAGAGTAAAAAAGGCAGCTTGCTTGATCGGTTTTTAGCAACGATCTCTGCAATTTTTACGCCTTATATTCCGGTATTAGCAACTTCAGGAATTTTGATTGGTTTAGTTGCAATCGCTACAAACTTTGGCTGGATTTCGGAAGAAAGTACGACTTATATTACCTTGAATGCTGTAGGGAATGCGTTATTATACTTCTTCCCAATATTACTAGCGTTTACCGCAGCTAGTCGATTCGGCGCAAATCCTTACATCGGGGCTACGATTGGGGCAGCATTAATGCATCCTGATTTAAGTGCGATATTAATTTCAGGAGAAAGACTAACTTTGTTAGGAATTCCCTTTACCGCGATGAACTTTGCCAATACGGTTATCCCAATTATCGTTGCAATGTGGGCTTTTAGTTATATAGAAAAATTTCTCAAGAAATATTTAGCAAAGCCATTGCAATTTATGCTTGTTCCTTTGTTGTCCATCGTATTAATGGTACCTCTATCTTTATTGGTATTTGGGCCGATTGGAAATATATTAGCTCAAGCAATAGCAGATGGCTATCAGTTTTTTGTTGATGGAAATGTCTTTATTCTTAGCTTAATCTCAGGTGCATTTTTTATCTTTGTGATTATGCTAGGGCTGCATTGGATCATTTTGCCGATACAATTGCAAATTCTTTCTGAACAAGGATTTGAATATTCCTTAGCAGCCGGTGGTATGGGAGGCTATGCTCTATTAGGCATAACCTTGGCAGTTCTTCTATTCAATAAGGATAAAAAGCTGAAAGAAGTTGCTGGATCTGCAGCATTTGTCAATATGATCTCGGGGATTACGGAGCCAGGATTATATGGAATTTGTATGAAGAACAAGCGATATTTCTTAGCTTTAATATTAGGTGGTGCAGCAGGTGGGGTAGTGTGTGGAATTTTCCAAGTATATGTAAAAGCTTTTGCTTTCGGAGGAATTCTTGGTCTACCAGCGTTTGCTGCTGCGACAGAAGTTTTTCCATACTATATGCTTAGCGTTTTCTCTTCAATTGCCGTAGGTTTTATTGTTACATTCCTAATGGAAAAAGGAAAATTTTTAACAACTAAATCTGTGTAGGCTTCAGCAAAATTCGATAGGGGCAGTTGACAGTATGACTGCTTCTATCGAATCTCATTCAAAACCATATCTCTTAATCTAATTGGTCATCTTTTTTTCTACTTCCCCGGGGACATTTTATAAAAAAGCTTTGTTAAACGATTTTGTTGATTTTTGGCTCATTGTCTGAGATTTCATATGTAATTGAACCAAAGTTCAACATCGAACTTATAACAAAGCCAAAAAAACATAATGGAAGGTGGAAAAAAGTGAAATTTCCTAATCTGTTTAAACCATTGAAAATAAAAAACATCGTATTTACAAATAGAATAATTGCAACTCCAGCAGGTGCTTATAATGATAAAGCAATTGGCGGAGCGGGAGTCATTATTGCTGGTAGCGCAAACGTTAGTAGAAAGAGAGCGAGTTATTCACGTCCGGATGATCCGTATATATTTGATAAGTACGAACGAGAAAAAACAAAGGAACGAGTGATTGTCGCTAAGCAAGCTGGAGCAAAGGCATCTTTAGAATTGATCCATGCCGGTCAATACGCCCGAGTAGATGACTATGCTCTTGGCCCAATCAGCTTTACTCGGAATGATGGTACAAAGGTAAAAGCAATGAATGAACAAGATATGATGGAGGTAGCCAATGATTGGGCTGAAACTGCTAAAAATGCAAAGGAGCTCGGCTTTGATCTAGTCATGCTTCACTTCGGGCATGGCTGGCTTCCTGCAGAATTTTTGTCTCCCTTATTTAATAAAAGAGAAGATCATTATGGTGGTAGTTTGGAAAATCGAATGAGATTTCCCAAAATGATAATTGACCGTGTTCGGGAAGCAGTTGGTCCTGATTTTATTATAGATATGAGAATTAGCGCTTCAGAATGTGTTGAAGGGTCGATTCAATTTGAGGATGTTCTTCAATTTATAAAAGAAATTGAAGATAAAATTGACATGGTTCACATATCCGCTGGATTGGATATTGATCATGAAGGAAATGTTCATGCGGTTCCAACCATTTTCAAAGAACATATGCCAAATGTAGATTGGGCTGCGGAAGTGAAAAGAAATGTAAAGATTCCTGTGACGGTTGTCGGCGCTATTATGAGTCCAGTTGAAGCAGAATCTATTATTGCAGAAGGTAAAGCAGACTTTGTTGCTTTAGGAAGACCTTTAATTGCTGATCCATTCTGGCCGCAAAAGGCAAAAGAAGGTCGCGATGAAGACATTGTTCCATGTTTAAGATGCCAATACTGCTATCATATTTCAACAGACAGAAAAAATGTGGGCTGTTCCGTGAATCCACGCTATAGAAGGCAGCATTTAGTTCCATTGGAGTTGGATACTGCAAAGAAGAAAAAGAAAGTAGTCGTGATTGGTGGCGGACCGGCAGGAATGAAGTCAGCGATAGTGGCGGCAGAACGGGGACATCAAGTTGTACTAATTGAAAAGTCTTCTGAACTGGGTGGCGCGTTAATATATGCAAAATATGAAGAGTTAAAGGTAGATTTATATAACTATATGAAATATTTAATTACTCAAGTCAATAAATCGACAGTTTCAGTCCAGCTAAACACGGAAGCAACTCCTGAATTAATAAAGGAGCTACGCCCCGATGCGATCATTATTGCTGTAGGGGCCAATCCATTTACGCCGCCAATAAAAGGTGTCAACCAGCCTCATGTTTTGCAAGCATTAGATGTTTATGGCCAAATGGAAAAGCTTGGCCAAGAGGTTGTCATAGTTGGCGGTGGCTCTACAGGCTGTGAACTCGGCATTGAGTTAGCGAGAAATGGGAGAAAAGTGACGATTTTAGAAGGCTCCGGGCAATACGCTGCAAACGGAAATCTCCTATATCGGATTGGATTACGGCAGACGATGGAAAAGGAGAAATGCTTGCATTGGGAGTTGAATGCATTCTGTCAAGAGATTAAAACAGATGGGGTCGTTTATATACAAAAGGATGAGGAAAAATTTATCACCGCTCAGTCCATTATTTTATCAACCGGAATGAGAGTTAATTCAAAACTTGTTGAATCCTTTTACGGCATCGTACCGGATACATTTGTCATTGGTGATGCTTATAAAGTAAGAAACGTTATGGATGCAACAAGAGAAGGGTATTTTATTGCTAAAAATCTTTGAGCTAACATAAGGCAAAACCCTCTGGAAAACAGGTAACTTCATCTATTTTTCAGAGGGTTAAAATTACAAAATGAATAGAAATTGGCAGGTGGAAAAAGTGAAATTTCCTAATTTATTTACACCGCTTAAAGTAAAAAATATTATGTTTCATAATCGAATTATTGCTACTCCAGCAGGCCCATATCATGATAAAGCACTTGGCGGGGCAGGAACAATTATTACCGGCAGTATTAATGCGAGCAGAAAGAGAGCAAGCTATTCAAGTCCAGATGAGCCATATGGCTTTGATAAGTATCAACGGGAAGCAACAAGAGAACGAGTTATTATTGCCCATCAGGCTGGTGCCAAAGCATCTCTAGAAATTATTCATTCTGGACAATATGCACGTGTAGACGACTACGCAATAGGTCCAGTTAGTTTTATAAGAGAAGATGGTACGGAAGTAAGAGCAATGGATGAACAAATGATGGAGGAAGTAGCTAATGATTGGGCAGAAACTGCAAAAAATGCCAAGGATTTTGGTTTTGATCTAGTTATGCTTCATTTTGGTCATGGGTGGCTGCCGGCGGAATTTCTATCACCGTTATTCAATAAAAGGACGGATCAATATGGGGGAAGTTTTGAAAATCGAGCGAAATTTCCGAAAATGATTATTGATAGAGTACGAGAGGCAGTGGGACCAGATTTTGTCATAGATATGCGTATTAGCGCTTATGAATGTGTAGACGGTTCCATCGAATTTGATGAAGTGCTCCAATTTATTAAGCTCGTTGAGGATAAACTTGATATGGTTCATATTTCTGCTGGCCTCGACATTAATCATGAAGGAAATGTCCATATGGCCCCGACCATTTTTAAAGGACATATGCCTAATGTGGAATGGGCTGCCGAAGTGAAGAGAAATGTCAATATTCCAGTTACAGTTGTCGGGGCAATTATGACGCCTGAGGAAGCAGAATCAATTATTGCTGAAGGAAAGGCGGATTTTGTAGCCTTAGGAAGGCCATTAATCGCAGATCCTTTCTGGCCACAAAAGGCGAAAGAAGGACGAGAAGAAGATATCGTCCCCTGCCTTCGCTGTCAATATTGCTATCATATTTCTACGGAAAGAAAAAATGTTGGCTGTTCCGTGAACCCTCGATATGCAAGACCTCATTTAGTTCCATTGCAGTTGCAAAAAGCAAAAAAACAAAAAAGAGTGGTTATTATCGGTGGTGGCCCTGCTGGAATGAAAGCTGCCCTTGTTGCTGATGAGCGGGGCCATGAAGTCATTCTCTTTGAAAGAAGGGCAGAGCTTGGCGGTGCGTTATCGTATGCAAAATTCGAGGAAATAAAAATAGATTTATATCGATATTTAATTTATTTAACAACTCAAATCAATAAATCCAATGTAAAGGTAAAATTATCTACTGAGGTCACTCCAGAATTAATAAAGAAGATAGCACCCGACGCCATTATTATTGCGGTAGGAGCAGAGCCGTTTTCTCCGCCTATAAAAGGGGTTGACCAGCCCCATGTTTTGCAAGCATTGGATGTGTATGAACAGTTAGAACAGATCAGTCAAGATGTAGTGCTTATTGGCGGTGGCTCTACAGGTTGTGAACTGGGGCTCGAGTTAGCTCATAAAGGTAGAAATGTATCGATTTTACAAAGTGGCAGCGAGTATGCTCCTAATGGAAATATGCTCTATCGAATTGGTTTACGGCAAACTATGGAAAAGGTTGAAACGCTAAAACTGCATTTGAACTCTTTTTGTAAGGAAATTACTAAGGACGGAGTCATTTTTGTACAGGAAGGTGAAGAAAAATTTATCCCGGCAACGACGGTAATATTATCCACTGGCTTTAAACCGAAACAAAGTGTAGTTGAACAATTCTATGGAATCGTACCAGATACATTTGTTATCGGTGATGCAAAACAAGTACGAAATGTGATGGATGCCACACGAGAAGGATACTTTGTCTCAGCGAATCTTTAATTTATATCGTGCATTAGTCTAATATAAAGTGTTTCTTGAGAGGGTGCGAGCGTTTTCTCTATTTTTTTGAATAATAGCTATTGGTTTGACTGGTTCAGGAAGGCTGTAAGAGCCTTTGCAATGATCAAGTTTCCAAACATAACACGCATCTTCCACTGGAACCTTGCACAATACAAGTTAGGTCAGAGTCAGCTAAAGCAATCATTCTATAGCGATTCTTTGTTTGAATCCAGGATGGTCCTCGTAAACTTCTTATGAGGACTATTTTTTGGAGTGGGGTGAGTTCTGTCCACATCAGTCTTGTATGAGGACAGGGTTCGCTAGAATTAGGTGATCACTGTCCGCAAGAGACTTTCATGAGGACAAGGTTTACATGATTTTGGGAGCTCTCTGTCCGCATGAACCCATCATGAGGACAAGGTAAGCTTCAATTTGAGTGATCACTGTCCGCATGAACCTTTCATGAGGACAAACTAAGCACGATTTTTTGCGTTTTCTTGTCCCAATAAGCCATTTTATACGAATAAACTTGAACTGTCCGCTCTCCAAAGATAATGGCTCAAATTTTCCCATTCAACAAATGCGTCGTTTCAGACTTCAGGTTATGAATACGGAAATCTCCTGATATCAAAGTGTATGTTCAAGCTGATCCGCAAAATTCGCGGTATGAGGTATGGCTCCCCGCTGTTAAAGGCCATTAAATTTAATAAATGAATAATTCAAAACCACTTGAAAATTATAAAAATTAGTGGTATGGTAAAAATGAAAGCACTTACAATAATGTGATAATTATGATGAGATTGTGACTTTCGCAAAGTGTATAACTTTGACGTCAGGCAAGACTCAAGACAAACGAACTGTTTGTTTTGAGTCTTTTTGTTTTTTAACGGGTGAATTTTTGTGTAGGAGATAAATTTGAGCTGATAACGAAGGAAAAATGGAAATGGTCAAAAGTATTGAGGAGAATAGCTTCAAATTTTTGAAAGAATCATAAGAAAAGCAGCGAAAAGTATAACGAGGTGAAAGACGATGAAAAAGTTATTTTCAAAGAAGAAAGCTATGACAGATAAAATACAAGTTTATTCACCAATTGATGGAAAATGCGTTCCGCTTGAACAGGTAAAAGATCCTGTTTTCAGCGATGGTAGCATGGGATATGGTTGTGCCATCATTCCATCTAGCCAGGAGATCTATTCACCGATTTCAGGGAAGATAGCATCAATATTTCCAACCAATCATGCGCTTGGGATAATTGGAGATAACGGAGAAGAATTGCTATTACATGTCGGTGTGAATACGGTGGAATTAGAAGGAGTTGGTTTTATCCCCTATGTTAAACGAAATGAACATGTAGAAATGGGCACACTACTATTAAAAATTGATTTGGAACTAATCAAGCAGAAAGGATATGATCCAGATGTTATCTTGATTCTTTTAAACTCTAATCGCTATGAGCAGATTGAAGTAGTTCCGAAAATGACTAAGCGTGGCGAAGCTTTATTTCCTCTTAAATTAAAGACTTAATAATTTAAGGAGTGATTGCTCTTGATTATTTCTAGAATAATGAATAATAATGCGGTAGTGGCGCTCGATGAAAACGGGGATGAAACGATTTTACTAGGCAAAGGAATCGCCTTTCAAAAAAAGGTTCATGATCCTGTTGAACGTAGCAAAATCGAAAAAAAATTTATTTTAGAGTCAAAAAATGAAATGAAATATGTGGAAGAATTATTCCGTTCAATTCCTCCTTCCTATATTAATGCGACAAACGAGATCATTGAAACAGCGAAAAACACCATTGGTACCAACTTTAAAGAAGGAAATTTATTTATTTCTTTGGTCGATCATATTGCATTTGCCATTGAACGAAAAATTTCCAATGAAATGATTGAAAATCCACTTTTAATCGAAATAAAGAAGTTTTATCCGAATGAGTTTAAAGTGGGTGCGCTCGCATTAGAAATTATTGAGAAACACACGGACATTAAGTTGGATGAAGACGAGGCGGGCTATATTGCATTTAATTTGATAAATGCCACTCTTAACTCTAATAAAGCGAGCATTAAAGAGATAACGATTATCATAAAAAATCTTATTTCTATTATTGAGTCCAATTATAATGTCAAATTGGATGACAACTCGACTTATTATATACGTTTTATCACGCATTTAAAGTTCTTTTTATATCGATTATCTTCCAATAAAGTAAATAATAATGATGAATTTCTATACAAAATTGCGAAGGACAAGTTTAAAAAAGAGTATGAATGTGCGAAACAAATCGCTGCATATATAAATGAGTATTATAATTTTCGGGTACCAAATGAAGAACTGGGATATTTAATGATTCATATTAATTCTATGATTCTTCATAATCAAAAGTAGCAATAACAGCTGAATTGCGCATAGGCTGTTTTGTATAAAGATTGACGTCAATCCAATAAAAATAATGAAAATTGGAGAGAGAGGTGGCACAAATGTTAAAAACAGAATTAGCAGAAAAAATAGTTGAACTTGTTGGTGGGGAGGGGAATATCTCATCTCTGACTCACTGTATGACTAGATTACGTTTCGTCATAAAAGATAACGCGAAAATAAGGGAAGAGGAATTGAAAAAGCTTCCTGAAGTTATTAAAATTATGGATTTTGGTGGACAGTATCAAATTGTATTAGGAGCTATTGTGGAAGATGTTTACCATGAAATTTCGGAAAAATACGATTTTTCTAACAATGATGTTAAAGATATGAAAAAAGACGAAAAAGACCAACAGGAACAGAAACAAAATGTACTAGATAGATTAATAGGAACACTGTCAGGTATTTTTACTCCATTGATACCCGCAATGCTAGGGATGAGCTTTCTTAAAGTTCTTTGCATCATTTTAGAAGTCTTCTTTGAAATTAGTGATACGAATACGACGTATGCGATTTTAATCGCCTTGTCAGATACATTTTTCTATTTTCTTCCTATTTTAGTAGCGTGGTCAGCAGCTAGAATGTTTAATGCCAACATCGGCGTGTCATTAATGGTTGTTGGGCTCCTTATCCATCCTAGCTTTATCAATCTGTTAGGTGAGAATGGCGGTGGAATTACTTTTTTAGGGATTCCAGTAACCGAAGTGTCTTATGCAAGCTCAGTTCTTCCTGCCATTTTAGCCATACTTCTCCTGTCAAAAGTTGAAATACTATTAAAAAGAATAATTCCAAAAGCGTTAAACTCACTTTTTGTACCATTTTTAAGTCTATTAATTGTAACACCGATAACCATTTTAATTCTTGGTCCAATTGGAAACTGGGGAGGAACTTTTATTACATCTGTTTTCACCTCTCTTTATGATTTTAGTCCGATTTTAGCTGGAGCACTTATAGGAGGTACGTGGCAAATTTTGATTATTGGTGGAATGCATATTGTTATCTTATCGCTAGTAACTGTTCCGAATATTGCTAGTTTTGGTAGAGATACAGTTATTGTTACGCATGCTCCAAGCTTAATGTGCCAGTATGCTGCAGGACTAGCGGTTGCGGCTAAAACGAAAAATCCTCAAACAAGGAAAACGGCTCTGTCCTTAACATTAACGGGATTTTTTGGCGGTAGTATTGTTGAACCGATCATGTATGGCATTAACTTGAAGTATAAAAAACCATTTTATTTTGTATTAGTGGGAGGAGCAATAGGGGGAGCCATTGCCGGTGGAAGCTTTGCGGGCGTTACTGCTCCGGTTGCTTTAAGTATTTACTCTTTACCAGCCTATTTTGGAGTAGGATTTTTTGGTCTTCTAACCGGTGCTTTAGTTGGTAGTTTAGCAACATTTATTTTAACTTACTTGTTTGGAATTGATGAAGCGAAAGAATAGATCGTTTATTGTGTACCAATTCTATAGACTTGGCTCATTTCCTGTGAAGCCTCACAAGCTTTTTAGTAGAACTGAAAGGCACTCTGATTTCCATGAAACGATAGGAGCAATCTCGTTTCATGGAATCAGAAAATCAATAGAGACTTCGAAAAGAGGATTGGTGGCTTATACAATGAGCGCAGCCACCATTTTAATATTTCTGAAGGCGTATTCGCAAAAAATATACGAGAGGAAGTCATCGATGCTAAAAGTTAATGATATTCGTTTTGAGTCCGCAGAACATGTTATTCAAGAAATAAGGAATATGAATGTAAAAGGGGGAAGTCCTTTTGGGAGAGCAGCAGCTTGGGCCTACAAGTTGGCATGTGACCAAGAAGTCTTCTCTAATCGAGAAGAATTACAAAATCGTCTTGATTATCTTTCTTCTGAAATGCTTGAGCTTAAGCCAACAATGGCGACCATTTATAATTCAAAAAATCTTGTTTATGCCTTATTGGAGGCAAATATTGATACAGAGGTGCTCGAAATTCAAGAGAAAATCAGTAAGCTGTGTCAAAAAATCATCGATGTTTCTTTGGAAGCAGTTGAAAAGCTTGGTCAGTTCGGAGGAAACATCATTCAGGATGGGGAAACAGTATTCATGCATAGTTACAGTAGTGCATTAATGAGTGTTTTTATCCATGCCGCTAAACAGGGGAAAAGATTTACTGTGATCTGTACAGAATCACGCCCATTAAGGGAATCGAGATTGGCAGTTCAAATTCTCCAAAGCTATCAAATTCCAGTAATTTATATTACAGATGCTAGCGTTTGGGAGTTTATGCCAAAGGCCGATTATATCATGGTTGGTGCAGATACGATTACTTTTGACGGTAGTGTTGCTAATAAAATGGGCACAGCTTTGATCAGTAAGCTGGCAAAAATGTGTAATAAAAAGGTGTATATTGCAAGTGAGATTTACAAAATCGATTTAAGGACAAAGGAAGGCTATCAAGTTAAATTGGAAAGACGTACGATTGAGGAAATGATCCAAAAGGGCGATTTTGATTCTTTAGATGGAATTGAGGTAATTAATCAATTTTTTGATTTGACTCCAGCCGACGATATTCACTCGATTATTTGTGAGTTTGGTGTCATCCATCCTTCAACAGTGGGGGAATATTGGGGAAAACTTGAAAAGTTTATTATGGAAGCTGCTCGTTAAGCATTTATGATGAGAATTCAAGTAAAGGATGTGGAGTAATATGAATAGGTATTTGGAATTATCGGAAGAAGTATTAGCGGCAAAAGAAAATGGCAAACCGATCGTTGCCCTTGAATCAACCATTATTTCACATGGGATGCCCTATCCCCAAAATTTAGAGATGGCGAATAATGTTGAAACGATTATTCGCAAAAATAATGCGGTGCCCGCAACCATCGCAGTAATGGATGGCAAAATTAAGATTGGTTTATCTCCTCAAGAACTGGAGGCTTTCGCTAAAAGTGAGGATGTTGCTAAAGTCTCAAGAAGAGATATTGCTGTCATTGTTGCAACAAATAAGATGGGGGCAACTACTGTTGCATCAACCATGTATTGTGCCCAGTTAGCAGGTATCCGTATATTTGTAACTGGTGGAATTGGAGGGGTTCATAGAGGGGCAGAGGCAACAATGGATATTTCTGCAGACCTTGAGGAATTGGCCCAAACCAACGTAGCTGTTGTTTGTGCTGGTGCAAAATCTATCTTAGATTTAAATTTAACGATGGAGTATTTAGAAACGAAAGGAGTCCCTGTTGTCGGCTACCAAACAAATGTGTTGCCAAGCTTTTTCGCCCGTACTAGTGATATTAAACTGGATTATTCCTTGGATGAGCCGAGGGAAATTGCTGAAGTATTAAAAGTAAAATGGGATTTAGGAATAGAAGGTGGCGCGGTGATTGCCAATCCAATCCCGGAACATTCAGCTATGTCTGAAGGTGAAATCAATTTTATTATTGAAACGGCATTAAAGGAAGCTAGCAAGCAGGGCATAAAAGGAAAAGAAGTTACTCCTTATTTATTAAAAAAGGTTGTAGAGATGAGCAATGGTAAAAGTTTAGAAGCAAATGTTGCATTAGTTTATCACAACGCATTGATAGGTGCTAAAATTGCAACTGCATTACAGGAGTTATCTTGATTTTATTGTTGAGAAAGAAGGAGTGGCGTCATTCCTTCTTTTTTTTATGCATACAAAACTGTTCAGATTTCATGCTCCTGGATGTGGCCTAAATAAAAGCTACGGTTAGCAAACAGTAGTTAATTGACGAAAAAGGAATATACCATGTTTTATAGAATAAGATTAATAGTTGTTGATAAAATTTAGTTTGGGGTGTGGAGCCGATGAAATTATCTATTATTAATAGTGTGAGAACAAATAATTTTAATGATGAGCAGTTGATAGAGAAAATTGCAGAACTGTGGAAGGAGGCATCTAAAAATATAACTAATGAAAATACGATAATTTATGGTGTCTATCATCATTATGAAAGTGACTATAAAGGCGATTACACGTTAAGCATTGCTGTAGAAGATAGCAAAAGAGAACATTCTCTGGAAATATTGAATCATGCAAAATATGAAATTTTTAATGTCGATAAAACTGAAGAACAAGGTGTCATAAATACTTGGAAACAGATTTGGAAACGAGAGGATTCAGGTACATTGAAGAGAGCTTATACATATGATTTTGAGAAATATTATCCAAATGGAGAAATTGAAATTTATATAGGAATTAAGTAATGCAAGAGGATATTTTTAGTAAATAAAAAGGAGCCAATAAAGAGATTGGGTCCTTTTAATCAAGGATAAAACGAATTGTCGATACACAATGCTTGTTCTCTTCGCTTTATAATCGTTCTTAATTTATTAAGAAAATGCCCCCCAAAAAGATCTCCAATAAACCAATTGCAAAAAAGAGCGGTTGCAGAATACTGATCAATCCAAGCCAATATACTTGCGCTCCAATCCAAATAATCAGGATTACGCCGAGGCTTATGGTTGCTATACTCGTCAATTGATGACGTTTAAAGGATAGAAGACTCCCTACTAAACTGCCAATCCCATTGACTGTTAGGAGAACGATTCCGGGAATTAGAAAGTTTTGAAAAGGAGACTTGTTTAATAGCTCAACTGACATACCTATATTGCTGCCATCCGGTTCTAATATCAATCCGATTCCTGCAGAAATCGCTCCGAGGGCAACGATCAATAAGAGGACACCAGTTCCATAGAAAAGTATTTTGCTTCTCTTCATCATTTATCGCATCCTTTCATGTCTAAGTATACTCTTTATATTTTTCAACTTTTTGTGATAAAGTGAACATTTCATTACGGATAAAGAAACCATTTTAGTCAAATATTCAAATGAATGTTTGACTATTATTTGAAACTTGCATACACTAATAATCAAATAGGTATTTGAATATGAGGTGAGCTCAGTTGAAACACGATGTTTGTGAAGTGACTTGTTATGACGAAATAAAAGTAAAGAGAGTAAAAGATTCCATATCACTGCATAATACGTTTTCAGTATCAAAAATGTTTAAGGCATTGGCGGATGGCACAAGGCTGAAAATTGCTTTTGCTTTAAGTGAAGAAGAAGAGTTATGTGTATGTGATGTTTCTCAAATTGTCGGTTGTTCTTTAGCGACTGCATCTCATCATTTACGATTGCTGCGCAATATGGGCTTAGCGAAGTATCGAAAAGAAGGCAAATTAGTCTTTTACTCTTTAGATGATGACCATGTTAGGCAGCTTATTCAATTGGCTCTTACCCATGAAAAGGAGGGGAAGATACTTGAACCAAGCAACTAAACAATCAATGGAAAAACAAGTATATCGCGTTCAAGGCTTTTCCTGAGCAAGCTGTGCCAATACGTTTGAAAAAAACGTAAAACACCTGGATGGTGTTATGGATGCAAATGTGAATTTTGCTGCATCAAAGCTTACTTTATATGGGAAAGCAACCATTGCTGAGCTTGAAAAAGCAGGAGCGTTTGAAAATTTAAGAATCATTCCTGATATAGAAAAATTTACGGAAGCAAAGGAACCATTTTTAAAGAAGCATGCAACTGTTCTGATCTCAGCTATTTTCCTATTAATAGGTTGGTTGTTGGGTGAAGGACATGTTATGAGTACGATTGCTTTTGGAGCTTCCATCATAATAGGTGGATATCGTTTATTTCAAATAGGAATTAAGAACCTGTTTCGCTTTACCTTTGATATGAAAACATTAATGACGATAGCTGTAATCGGAGCCGTAATCATCGGTGAATGGGGTGAAGGGGCTACGGTTGTCATCCTATTTGCCATTAGTGAAGCTCTTGAAAGATATTCAATGGACAAAGCTCGTCAATCCATTCGTTCTTTAATGGAGATTGCGCCAAAAGAAGCGCTGATCCGTCGTGATGAGAAGGAGATGTTGGTGGAAGTTGAAGATATCGCAATTGGCGATATTATGATTGTGAAGCCAGGTCAAAAAATTGCCATGGACGGAGTGGTGATAAAAGGGACTTCAGCTGTCAACCAGGCTGCGATTACAGGGGAATCTGTGCCAGTGATGAAGGCAAGCGCTGATGAAGTATTTGCTGGAACATTAAATGAAGAGGGCCTTCTAGAAGTAAAGGTAACTAAGCGTGTGGATGATTCGACGATTGCTAAAATTATTCATCTTGTCGAGGAAGCGCAAGCGGAGCGTGCTCCATCTCAAGCGTTTGTTGATCGCTTTGCCCAATACTATACCCCGATTATTATGTTAGTCGCTTTTGGTGTCGCAATTATTCCACCACTTCTTGGTGGAGAATGGAGTACATGGATTTATCAAGGCTTGGCAGTATTGGTCGTTGGTTGTCCATGCGCCCTTGTCGTATCAACACCAGTTTCAATTGTGACTGCGATCGGAAATGCAGCACGAAATGGGGTGTTAATTAAAGGAGGAATTCATTTAGAAGAAATGGGTGCCATTAAAGCAATGGCATTTGATAAAACCGGCACTCTTACAAGAGGAGTTCCAGTAGTAACAGACTTTTTCCCATTACAGCAAGATATGGATAGAGCTCAATTATTAAAAATAATCGCTGCTCTAGAAAAGCGTTCCCAGCATCCTTTAGCTTCCGCTATTTTGAAAAAGACTGAAGAAGAAAAGCTCGATTATGAAAGTGTTGAAGTGAATGAGTTTTCTTCGATAACAGGAAAAGGGGTTAGAGGGCTCATCGCTGGTGAAACCTATTTTGTGGGCAGTCCACAATTATTGGACGAGACCCTTAGTAATGGACTAGCTCAGGAGATAAAAGAGAAAATTAATGCGTTACAAACTCAAGGAAAAACAGTGATCGTAGCAGGTTCACGAACAGAAGCACTGGCAGTGTTGGCTGTTGCTGATGAAGTAAGAGAAAATAGCCGATGTGTAGTGGAGAAACTTCATTTCCTTGGTTTGAAAAAAACAATTATGCTGACGGGAGATAATAAAGGGACGGCACAAGCAATTGGACAGTATGCGGGTGTTTCTGAGATAAAGGCAGAATTGTTGCCGCAGGATAAGCTTGCTTTTATTAAAGAGCTACAGAGGAAATATGAGCGCGTAGCAATGGTCGGAGATGGAATTAATGATGCGCCTGCTCTAGCAGCAGCGAATGTAGGGATCGCGATGGGTGGAGCGGGTACAGACACGGCATTGGAAACAGCCGACGTTGCGCTCATGGCTGATGATCTTGGCAAACTGCCATTTACCGTTAAATTAAGTAGAAAAACATTGCAAATCATTAAACAAAACATCACGTTTTCATTAGGAATTAAACTGATTGCATTACTACTAGTAATACCAGGTTGGTTGACGCTCTGGATTGCTATTTTTGCCGATATGGGTGCTACTTTGCTTGTCACTTTAAATAGTTTAAGGCTACTTTTAGTGAAAGATCAGAAGTAGCAGGGATGAAGAGTTAATGCTTGATAGCGTGCGATCCTTCAATTGGTCTTTGTTTTTTATTTTGAAGGGTGGCACAGTGTTTTACCCTGTGCCCCTTTTATTTTATTGCCAACGAATGATGGCAGTTTAAAGCTAGCGTGCCATTCATTTTGCTACAAATTTTGCAAGTATGAAGGTCTTATGAGGACAAAGAGTGCCAAAAAAGAGCTAGTGTTGTCCGCATGAAAGGCTTATGAGGACAAAGCTCGCCCAAAAAGAGCATCCCATGTTCGCATGAAGGACTCATGAGGACAAAGCTCGTCCAAAAAGAATAAGCCTTGTCCGCATGAAGGTGTAAAAGAGTTCAACAGGCTGCAGAGCAAAATAAATTCTCATAATAGCTCTGTCGATGGCGACGTTGTGACTGAAAGTAAAACAGAAACCAGCTTTAATTGTTGGGAAGGTAAAACAGTGCCTTGGTTTTAAAAGCAGCGACTATTTGGTGTTAGATTGTTTTTTATTTTTAGGGCTTTCAAAAATGACTATAAAGGTGGTGCCTTCGTTTAAGCGACTTTGAACTTGAATTTTCCCTTTGTGGTTTTGGATGATTTTGTAGCTTACCATAAGACCTAGACCATTGCCATTCTTTTTCGTCGTAAAAAAGGGTTCGCCTAATTTTTTGATCTGGTCCAAATCCATTCCGATTCCTTCATCTTTTACAATGACGGCAATTTTTTCAGTGCTTTTTTTAAGAGAAATACTGATCGTACCTCCTGTAGGCATTGCTTCAATTGAATTTTTGATTAAATTTAAAAACACCTGTTTCAGTTGATTCTTTTCTCCAGAAATGAGCATTCTTTCATGAGAAGTCTCGAAATGAATTACTACATTTTTTAAAGTGGCCTCTGGCTCAAGAAATTTAACGACACTTGTTAAAATTTCATTTAAATTACAGATGCTAAATTGGAGTTGATGCGGTTTTGCAAAGACCATGAATTCATTGACGATAAAATTAATTCGGTCAATTTCATCGAGAATGGTCTCCACATAATAAGAATCAATTTGGCTTTCATTCAATAGTTGGACAAAGCCCCGAATCGTAGTTAAAGGATTTCGCACCTCGTGGGCAATACCTGCTGCTAATTCACCAATTATAGCGAGTTTCTCTGTTTTACGGAGCGTGTCTTCTGTATTTCTTTTTTCTGTAATATCATACTGTATTGAAATATGCTTGTAACGCTCACCATTAGCATTCACAAACGGGATGATAGTTGTGTCTAACCAGTATTTTGTTCCGTCCTTTGCTTGATTGAGAATTTCTCCTCTCCACACCTCTCCACCTTGGATCGTCTCCCATATGTCATTAAAGAAAGAAGGAGGATGATAGTTGGATGAATAGATATCATGCTTCTGCCCTAATAGTTCATCTCGTGAATATTTATAAAGTTGGCAAAAATTATCATTTGCGTATAGGATTCTATCTTCCTGATCAGTGATTGCAAAAATGGTTGCTTCATTTAGGACGCTTTCTAATTCTGCTAGCTCTTTAAGGGTCATGTTCAAATCCTCTATGGATTCGTCTAAAGTCATTCTCATAAAGGACATTTCATCATCATAAATATTAATAAGCTCTTTTGTAATTAGTTGATATATTTCTTCAATCGTTTTCATGACAGCAAAATAGTTATCTAGAGAAATTTTGCTGTTTCGTAATTCCTGCTCAAGTAAATCAAGAATGGCAAGACGCGTTGAATTTATGAAATGCATCGATCGCTCAAGAGATCCACTGCTTTTAATTAGTTTATGATTAAGGAAGGCTACAAGGGTCAAGAGATCATTTTTACTAATGACAAATTCCCCTATACGTTCAAAAAGGTTTTCTGTTGTACTCCAAGATACATCAGTCTTTTTTTGTAGTTGTGCCTCTGCTTCTTGAAAAATATCATTGCTAATATTTTTTATCTTTGCACCAATGTATTCAATTTGTCTATTCATCTTATCCCTCGTTATAAGTATTTTTACCTAATTATTTTGACACTTTTTCATAAAATCCTTTATTTTCTAATAATTTAATAGGGAAAATAGGAGAAACATAATGGTCTTTTCGGTGTCAGTCCTAAAATCCAGAGATCCGGTCAGTGCTTCTCCTTTCATTTGACTCTAAGTTAATCACTATTACTCAAGCTAAAAGAAGGGAGGTAATTGCTTGAGTGTAGCCCATATTTAACACACCCTCATCCCTTTCTTAAGAGTCCTCCCACAAGCTCTTTTCATACCCATAAAGGGTTTGACCAGTTTTATGCTCCCTCATCCAATTGACTCGTATTTAGTTGGGAGTTCAAAACTACTCTTCACGTTTTCTGTTTTCTAATAATGGAGTGGCTGTCATTTTAAAACGTAGTTCATTTTGTATATTATTTAGACACTTTCTATTGTAATCTTTGTTTTATTCTATTATCATGAATATATGAACAATTAATCATATATTACGGAGGGTTGTTAATGTTTGATACAATTGTAATTGGGGCAGGGCAAGCAGGGCTTGCAGTCGGTTATTATTTAAAACAATCTCAGCAAAAATTTTTATTAATTGATAGGGGAAGTGAGATAGGAGAGAGTTGGAAAGAAAGATATGATTCTCTTATTGGATCGGCTACACTTAGTTAGACAGAAATTTTAAGGTCAAGTAGAATGAACTATACTAATCAGTTATGAGGAGAATCTACATGACAAGAAAAGTACGTCGAACATTTACCGAAGAATTTAAACAA
>NZ_JARGEJ010000180.1:0-525 GCF_029211245.1 Robertmurraya sp. DFI.2.37
CCTCTATACGAAAATAGACAAACTGGCCAACCAGCAAAAGCATCACAAAGAGCGTATTGCAGTGCTCACCAATGCTGAGCAACGCCAACTCAGAGTGATTATAGGACAGATTTATGCTGATTACATAGAGCAACTGCATACCCGGTATCCCAAGTTGAACGAAGATGATGTCCTTTTGCTATGTCTGCAATTGGCGGATTTATCTCCTTTTGCCATCGCTTTATGCTTTGGTAATAATGATGCACAGATTGTAGCGCAACGCAAATATCGTATGAAAAGTAAGATGGAATAATCCTATGTTATCTTTAATAGTGTTATATTGTTTATTATCAAAGTTTTATATGCGGTAAATGTTATCTGTTTTATTTTCATGAAAAGGGCTTTATACCTTACTTTGCATTATTAAACTTAAGCAACAAACCCGATGAAAATAAAACAAATTCTATTTTGCATGCTTTTAGCCTGCTTTATTCTTCCCGCTTCCGCACAGAATAGCTGGGGTATTGTAGGAGGCGGACTTTTTTC
>NZ_JARGEJ010000181.1:0-523 GCF_029211245.1 Robertmurraya sp. DFI.2.37
CGATAACTTGCGACGGGCGTGGGACGCCATGCTCGCGAAAAACCCGTACGGCGGAGTTGTGGTTGAGTCCGTACCTATTGAAACGCTGGCAGTGCGCCACAACGCACGCCGCGAAGGGTTTGGACGTTCGGATTTGCTGAGCGGACTGACTGGCAACGGTCAGCCTGCGTCGGCTAGCGTTGTCAATACGGAAGGTTCGGGGAACTGGCCCCGGACGCCTGCCTGCGTGCCACGCGGGTGGGATAGACGTATTGAGGGCGCTAGCGGGCGCGGGAAATAAGGTAATGCGTCCTTGCCGAGTAGGCTTCGCTACCATTTTGCGAAGCTGAAACGCAAGGGCATCGCGAGCATTACCGACGATGTATTGACGCTATAATGGGCGTAATCCCCTAGCGTAGTACGTACCGATACATCCTGTCCGGCGCTCGACAAATTAGCCGAAAATAAAAGGAGGAAAACGGATGAGTCAATATCAAAGCGGAGCAGATGCGCTAAACACGCTCAACGACACAAACGAAGGCGG
>NZ_JARGEJ010000182.1:0-523 GCF_029211245.1 Robertmurraya sp. DFI.2.37
TCAAAAAGGCGGAGATGATATGGCAAGGGTGAAAGTCAAATTCCGATCGTCGGCAGCCGATGGCTGACAAGGAACGGTATTTTACCGGATGGTACATAACCGCATGGCTCGCCAGCAAAAGACGGGCTACCACCTTTTGATAATTTTGCATTCTGTATAATTTTAAATCAGAGAGTTTATGGGTAAGTATTCGATAAACTCCCTCGTATATTGGGTAACGTATGTTCATAATGTCGTTTATTCATTTTATCGTTCTATGATTTATTGTTACATCAATTCAACCCAAAGATGTGCGGGTTCTATAGTAATTGATATTATCCCTACTAATGGAGCGGATAAAAGGAAGTTTTTCCCCTTTGCCCCTTATTTTCCTGTGACAAATGTGATAAAGCGATATTTTTATCCCTACTTTCCCGCCATAATTGGTATAAAAGGGTATTCTTTCCCTTATTTTCCCTATTTATCGGGGATAATGAAGATAAAAACGGCACTTTATTCCCTATTTTCCCGTCTTGATTGGCAT
>NZ_JARGEJ010000183.1:0-518 GCF_029211245.1 Robertmurraya sp. DFI.2.37
AAACCATAGATCTCCTCTATCGTAGAAGAGATGTCTCGTTGAGACATTCCTCTGGCGTACATCGCAATGACCTTATCCTCGATAGAGGATACGTCTCTTTTACGCTTTGGAATCAATTGGGGTTCAAATGAACCCTCCCGATCACGAGGAACGGCAATTTCAACTTCTCCAGCCGTTGTTTTCACCACCTTTTTGCCATATCCATTTCTTCTATTCTCTGTATCTTTTTGGCCCTTGTCATTTGATTCATAGCCCAAATGGTGATTCATTTCTCCTTTTAGCATAGACTCAAACATGGGACCAAATAGGTCTTTTAATGCGGCTTGCATCTCCTCTACTGACTTAGGTTGATACTGTTCGATAATCTTGTTCGCTAATTCTACGGAGTTTGGATCTCTTTTCAATTTCCCCACCGAAATCACTCCTTTAGCTTTATACTTATGATTCTATCAAATAAAAAACTGTGTGAGTAAGGAATCGTACGCATTCCTCACTTACACAGTTAATATTACACTCCC
>NZ_JARGEJ010000184.1:0-518 GCF_029211245.1 Robertmurraya sp. DFI.2.37
GTTCTTTTAAATTAAACTCCTCAAGTGTTTTCCTGAAAGGAAAAGTTGCCCACTTTAATCGGTTGTTTAGTTGCTTTTCTTCTCTTCGAGTTTGCTCATAAGAAGTGACATCTAACAGGAATTGAGTAAATGAAAGGTCTTTTTGCTCAGCTTCTCTGATCAAATGGGGGAGATGCATGGCAGTTTCAACGAGTCTTAACCCTTTCATTATGTCTTGTAATTGTTGGATTTGGCTCATCGCTATTCAACCTCCATTAAAACCGTGTAAGTATCTACTTTTCTTTTGTATGCTTCTGTTTCTAAAACCCATTCTGATAGCCTGTTCAAAGTCTTAACTTCTTTCTTTTTTTCAATAACTGTTTCATGTACCTGGCGCTGACGTTTCACATATGCAATGATATCACCAAAATCAGTTGCACTGTATAATTTCCTTTTTAAGCACTCTGCTAACGCTTTAGTCAGTACTTCGTTATCGATACCTTTTGTTTCGCGCAAGATGATTTGCAACTGGTCTTTAA
>NZ_JARGEJ010000185.1:0-518 GCF_029211245.1 Robertmurraya sp. DFI.2.37
CGGAAAAGTTTGTGTCACGCCGCCCGTTGCGACAAGCCGTTTCTACCAAGGAAAGGGCAGGCAATACCGTCTGACGTGGATACGGGCGGAACAACCCGCATATGCAATGCAGAGGGAGCAGGAGAGCCTTCACCACAGCCGGAGAGGAAAGCGGTCTCATGCCGGGGTACGGCATGAAAAGGGGCTCCCGGACAGTTCTTTTCCTTGTCGCACATGCACTACGTCGGTCGCAGTTTTCGCCTTCTGAATCCCCCTCACGTTCGTCCCTGCGCTTTCGGAGCGTTTTTCCGGTAGAAAATTTCACCATGCGGAAATTTTCTACCGGAAACCGGAGGGAAAACGCGGAGTCCCGCAGGGACGGACGAACTTTGATGAGGAAGGGGAAAAATCGTTCCTTTCGTAAATACCATTTCCTCAGATGGCATCGCATATTTCCTTCTCCATCTTTTCCAGCTTATGGGACAGGATTTCCATGTCGCTGCTGATCTTCTGGTTGGTTATCCGGGCATATATCTGGG
>NZ_JARGEJ010000186.1:0-517 GCF_029211245.1 Robertmurraya sp. DFI.2.37
GTCCTGAAAGCGGACGTACACTGAGCAAGGCAAAGAACATTGAAGATGTATTGCTGATCAAGAGCATGAACATGAATGCCGTCCGCCTGAGTCATTATCCTGCCGATCGCGAATTTTTTGAAGCTTGTGACTCGCTGGGGCTTTATGTAATGGATGAGTTAAGCGGCTGGCATGGCAAGCACGAAACCATCAACGGGCAGAAGCTGGTAAAAGAAATGATTACCCGTGATGTAAACCATCCGTGTATTATCTGGTGGAGCAATGGTAATGAAAAAGGCTGGAATACTGAACTGGATGGTGAATTCCATAAATATGATCCTCAGAAACGTCCGGTGCTTCATCCGCAAGGCAACTTCAGTGGATATGAAACCATGCACTATCGTTCTTACGGAGAAAGCCAGAACTATATGCGTCTGCCGGAAATATTTATGCCGACCGAGTTTCTGCATGGATTGTACGATGGAGGACACGGAGCCGGACTGTATGATTATTGGGAAATGATGCGTAAGCATCCCCG
>NZ_JARGEJ010000187.1:0-514 GCF_029211245.1 Robertmurraya sp. DFI.2.37
CTTCAAGTGTATGAACAATTAGAAAGGAGTGAAACATAATGTCTACTCAACTTCTAATCGAACGACTAGAAAAATTGGGATGGCACCATACAGCTAACCAAATTCATGGTTTACTCGAAGATGCATCTAAAGATAATGTACCATATTCTGAGTTCCTTGACACGATTCTATTGAACGAAATTGAAAAAAGAGAGTCTCTAGCTTTGGAAAAGCGAATACAAAAAGCTAGACTTCCTTACCAAAAGACGATTCATGATTTTGACTTTTCATTTCAGCCAAGTATTAGTGAAAAGAGAGTCAAAGAAGTTCTCACTTGCCGTTTTATTGAAAATGGAGAAAATGTTTTACTCCTTGGCCCGCCAGGGGTCGGAAAAACGCACTTATCCATAGCTTTTACAATGGAAGCTATAATTAAGGGATATTCCGCAGCTTTTATGAGGACAGATGATTTTATTACAGAGTGTAAAAAAGCAGAAAAGGCTGGTCTTCTTAATCGAGTCATTAAACGTTGGAG